>JAIMAD010000176.1 GCA_023512145.1 Bacillus sp. (in: firmicutes)
GTTCAAAAGGAAATAGAAAAAGGTTTAAGTTTTTATAGTTAACAAAGGGGGCGAATTCAAAATTCGTTCTTTTTTGATTGAAACCTCCCATTCTTTCATATGTATGAAAAGAAAGGGGTGAAGAAGTTGCGTGAATTACTGCAAGATCTATTTGAAAAAAGAGTGGAGCAATTTGTTTCCAATAAAAGAGCTCATAAGCTATTTTTTCCAAAGGCTGAAAAGAAACAAGTGATGTTTGCAAAAAGATCTGCAGAGATTGTGAAAGTAAAAGCGTTAGGCAGGATTATTGAGGAAGCCAATGACGTTGAATTTCAAACAGTAAAATACCACGCCCATTATCAATATTTAATTAAACAGAAAGGCTTTCTATATATGGAAGAAGAGGTAGAAGAAAGACTGGCAAAATTTTATAAAAAGGGCTTAGTGATGGATGAGGAAATAACTCCGTCTGAAGTACAAGAACGAAATGTTGGAGATATATTTCTTGATTTTGAGGATAGTGAGGACCGGCCAAGCTTTCAATATAATCGCTTGAAGGCAGTTCAATATGCTGAACGCTGGTGGGATAGCTATAACCCTGCCTACAAAAAATTTGAATCAGATTGTACCAACTACATTTCGCAATGCCTTCATACGGGTGGAGCGCCGATGAGAGGCTATCCAAATCGTGGAACAGGTTGGTGGCTTCAAAAGAACAATTGGAGCTATAGCTGGGCTGTGGCAAACTCACTTAGATTGTACTTAGCTAATTCAAAAAGCGGTTTAAAAGCAAGGGAAGTCAGCAGCCCCGACCTATTGATCAAGGGAGATGTAATTTGTTACGATTTTGAAGGGGACGGCCGCTATAATCATAATACAATTGTAACTGGTAAGGATGCTTACGGGATGCCTTTAGTTAATGCCCATACGTACAATAGCCGTATGAGGTATTGGGCTTATGAGGATTCCTCAGCCTACACTCCGAAAATTAAATATAAATTTTATTCTATTATTGATTAGTTTTTGTTTATTCTTGAAAGGATAAATGAGAATGGTATAATTAATTTTAGAGTATTTTTTCTAAAGGAGAGTCTTTTTGTCCATACATGTAGTATTATATCAACCACAAATACCTGCTAATACAGGAAATATTGCCCGAACTTGTGCTGGAACAGATACCCAGCTACATTTAATCAGGCCACTAGGCTTTTCAACCGATGATAAGATGTTAAAAAGAGCAGGTTTGGATTATTGGCAATACGTAAAGATTTTTTATTACGATTCATTGGATGATTTTTATAAAAAAAATGCTGGTGGTGAATTTTTCTATATAACAAAATTCGGGAATAAACCATATAGCAACTTTGATTACAGTGCAATAAGTAAAGAGTATTATTTTATTTTTGGACGTGAAACCACTGGTCTACCGGAAGAGGTAATCGAAGAGAATAAAGAAGTATGTTTACGGATTCCGATGAACGAAAATATTCGCTCTTTAAATTTATCTAATACTGCAGCGATTCTCATTTACGAAGCATTACGCCAGCAAAACTATCCGAATTTAATAAAAACATAGGGGTACAGTGAATAACCTTTTTTGTTAAATTGAATAGTGTGAGTAAACGGGATTTCCACTAGAAAAGGCTGCCATCAACTGGCAGCCTTTTCTTATTTGGTTGTGCCGGGCTTATCATTGTATCCTGCTGTGAAGATTGCCGATAAAAATGCGACCATAACTAAAATAACAATAAAAGTGTTCATGTTTATGTAATTCCCCCTTAATCAACCATTTCATCTTTTTCATATTTATAGTTTTATTATATCCTAACTTTAAAAAATGAAAAGAGCAAAATTTCTATTTATCCTAACAAAAAAGATAGACAGTAACTCGCCTTGGTTACGCATGTTCAAAGAAATAAGCGCATAGAGTATATTAATCGTCTCTGATAAAGCTACAGGGGGAGGGTAAAAATGGATATATTAAAAAGAATCGAGATGTATCGGGAAGAAGAGGAAAAACTTCGTTGGGAAGGATCATTCGCTGATTATCTGCTGCTGTTAAAGGAAAAGCCATGGGTTGCACAATCTGCACATTCTCGAGTTTATAATATGATTAAGGATTCAGGAATTAATGAAGAAAAAGGGGCGAAGAAATATAATTTCTTTAGCGACCAATTATTTGGTTTAGAAGAATCACTTGAGCGCCTTGTTGAAGAGTACTTCCATCCGGCAGCCAAAAGACTGGACGTACGAAAACGAATTTTACTGTTAATGGGTCCGGTTAGTGGTGGAAAGTCGACACTTGTTACGGTGCTAAAAAGGGGCCTTGAGGCGTACTCCCTTACGGACCGTGGCTCTGTCTTTGCCATTAAAGGCTGTCCCATGCATGAGGACCCGATCCACTTACTTCCACACCATTTACGAGCAGATTTCCATGCTGAATATGGTATTCGGGTTGAAGGAAATCTGTCACCACTGAATTTGATGCGCCTGGAACAGGAGTATGGAGGTAGAATTGAAGATGTTTTAGTTGAACGGATCTTTTTCTCAGAGGATAAACGAACAGGAATCGGAACGTTTAGTCCATCAGATCCAAAATCACAGGATATTGCCGATTTAACAGGAAGTATTGATTTTTCAACCATTGCCGAATTTGGTTCGGAATCTGACCCACGTGCATACCGTTTCGATGGAGAGCTGAATAAGGCGAACCGTGGGATGATGGAGTTCCAAGAGATGTTGAAATGTGATGAGAAATTTCTCTGGCATTTACTGTCATTAACGCAGGAGGGGAATTTTAAAGCAGGTCGATTTGCGCTTATTTCGGCTGATGAGCTTATAGTGGCTCATACGAACGAAACAGAATACCGCTCCTTTATTTCCAACAAGAAAAACGAAGCGCTCCATTCAAGAATTATTGTCATGCCGATTCCATATAACTTAAAAGCTTCACAGGAAGAAAGAATCTATGAAAAGATGATAAATGAAAGTGATGTGTCAGATGTACACATTGCACCGCATACATTAAAGGTAGCGGCAATGTTTACCATCCTAACACGCTTAAAGGAACCGAAAAAAGGAGATATTGATTTACTGAAAAAATTACGTCTTTATGATGGTGAAAATGTAGAAGGGTTTAATACAGCCGATGTAGAGGAGCTAAAAAGAGAGTATCCAGATGAAGGCATGAGTGGCATTGACCCTCGTTATGTGATAAATCGGATCTCGTCCACTATAATTCGCAAAGAAGTCCCGGCAATTAATGCTCTTGATGTATTAAGATCTTTAAAAGATGGTTTGGATCAACACCCGTCAATTACTACCGAGCTACGTGAACGCTATATGAATTATATTTCTTTGGCACGAAAGGAATATGATAATCTTGCTAAGAAGGAAGTCCAAAAAGCATTTGTTTATTCGTACGAAGAGTCTGCGAAAACGTTAATGGATAATTATCTTGATAATGTTGAAGCTTATTGTAATAAGAATAAGCTTCGTGATCAATTAACGGGAGAAGAAATCAATCCAGATGAGAAGCTTATGCGTTCCATTGAAGAGCAAATTGGAATTTCAGAAAATGCAAAAAAGGCCTTTAGAGAAGAAGTATTGATTAGAATTTCAGCCTTCGCAAGAAAAGGTAAACGATTTGATTATAACTCACATGATCGGCTTCGTGAAGCCATCCAGAAAAAATTGTTTGCTGATCTTAAAGATGTCGTCAAGATTACCACTTCCTCTAAAACACCAGATGAGCAACAGTTGAAGAAGATCAATAATGTGGTAGAACGATTAGTGGATGAACACGGATACAATAGTACATCAGCTAACGAATTGCTTCGTTATGTCGGTAGTTTATTGAATAGATAAAGCGAGTTAAAATAGCTAGGACTGGCAGAATGAATTATCTGTCAGTCTATTTTTTTAAAAAATTGACCTTGTCCAATATGCTAAGTGAAAAAAATTATTGTCTGAATTATTTGTAAATTATTCTTCGCTTCTGCATAGGATAAAGTAATCCAATTAATATCTTAATTTTTTCATTCGCGTTATAGTATGTATTTGTTTAAAAAGTGTGCACTTTTGATTTGATTCTTATTAAGAAGGAGGGGTTTACAGTGTCAGTCAACGACCATCAATTTGTCATTTCAAAAGAAGATTGGTCCCTCCACCGTAAAGGCCACGATGACCAGCAGCGGCATCAGGAAAAAGTCCAGGAGGCAATTCGAAACAATCTTCCCGATTTAATTACAGAAGAAAGCATAATAATGTCTAATGGTAAAGATGTGGTTAAAATTCCGATACGTTCATTAGATGAATATAAAATTCGTTATAATTACGATAAGAACAAACACGTGGGCCAAGGTGATGGTGACAGTCAAGTAGGTGACGTCGTAGCTCGTGACGGTTCGAGCGGACAAAATGGTCCCGGAAAAGGCCAAGGGGCAGGCGACCAAGCAGGTGAAGATTACTTTGAGGCCGAAGTATCATTAATGGAACTCGAGGAAGCATTATTTAAGCAATTAGAGCTACCAAATTTAAAGAGAAAAGAGCAAGAAGAACATCTCGTTGAAGATATTGAATTTAATGATATTCGGAAAACGGGCTTGATGGGAAATATCGATAAGAAACGGACAATGATGTCGGCTTTTAAACGAAATGCCATGAGTGGTAAGCCGGCATTCCATCCTATTTATAAAGACGATTTAAAATTTAAAACCTGGAATGAAATTGTTAAACCGGATTCAAAAGCTGTTGTCATTGCAATGATGGACACCAGTGGAAGTATGGGAATATGGGAGAAATATATGGCACGCAGCTTTTTCTTCTGGATGACACGGTTTTTAAGAACTAAATATGAAACAGTGGAAATTGAGTTTATTGCCCACCATACCGAAGCCAAGGTCGTTTCAGAGGAAGATTTCTTCTCAAAAGGAGAAAGCGGTGGAACAATTTGTTCATCCGCATACCGCAAGGCCTTAGAAATCATTGATGGTAAATACAATCCACGAAAGTTCAACATTTATCCATTCCACTTTTCAGATGGTGATAATCTCACATCTGATAACGTCCGCTGCGTAAAGTTGGTAGAAGAATTAATGAAGGTGTCAAACATGTTTGGATATGGTGAGGTTAATCAATATAATCGTCATTCAACCCTTATGTCAGCCTATAAGAACATCAAAGATGAACAATTCTGCTATTATATTCTTAAGCAGAAAGCAGATGTATTTCATGCAATGAAAAGTTTTTTCCATACAGAAGAATCAAAATTATATGCGTAAACGAAAAATCGATAGGTCTTTAGAGCCTATCGATTTTTTTACATAAATACACCTTAAGGAACTTGGGAAGTAAGAGTTCACTTTATTTGTTTAATTGGTATAGACAACTATACATAGGAAATGCTAAAATAAAGGAGAACCTGAAAGGAAGTTATGGACTACTTCAAAAGTTAATCCTATTTTGCTTAAGGGAATCCATATTTATTCAGAAGGTAGGAGGAAGTAAAAATGAAGATTATTGAAGTAAATGATTATCAGCAAATGAGTAAAAAAGCTGCAGAATATATTATAGAAAAGGTTTCTACCATTCCAAACATTAAACTTGGTCTAGCGACAGGTGGGACCCCAATTGGAACATATAAAAATTTAGTTGCAGATCATCAACAAAACGGAACATCATATGAGTTAGTAACGGTATTTAATTTAGATGAATACATCGGTCTTTCGAGCGAAAATGAGAAGAGTTATCGGTATTACATGAATGACTTATTATTCAATCATATCGATATTAACAATGCTAATACCCATGTCCCTCACGGTGATATTGAAGATGTTCAAAAGGAATGCACTCGGTATGAACAATTAATGGCAAAACATGGTGGCATTGACTTGCAAATTCTTGGAATTGGTGCCAACGGTCATATCGGTTTTAATGAACCAGGAACTTCATTTAATTCCAAAACCCATATTGTTAATCTTGCTCCATCAACGATAGAAGCAAATGCAAGATACTTTGATGAAGTGGAGGATGTTCCCACCAAAGCAATTACGATGGGTATTTCAACTATTATGAAAAGTAAAGAAATCCTGTTGTTAATTTCAGGCAAGACTAAAAAAGGTGCGCTGTCCAATCTCTTAAATGGTCATGTGGATGAAAGATTTCCCGCCTCTGTTCTGAAAAGTCATCCTAATGTAACAATAATTGCAGATAAAGCGGCAGTTGCAGATCTGTTGAATGTCCTTTAAAAAATGCGGAAATTAGTATAGAATTAAGCTATGCCCCATTTTATTTAGAAGGGAATCTTGAAGAAAAATGATTAATAAGAATTCCCCCATTCCTCTTTATTATCAATTGGAAGAGTATATTAAAGCATTAATTGAAAAAGGTGAATTAAAAAAAGGTGAAGCTTTACCTGCCGAGCGAGAATATGCTGAAAAATATCAAATTAGTCGGATGACTGTCAGGCAAGCTTTCACCCATCTTGTAAACGAGGGATATTTACACCGATTGCAAGGAAAAGGAACGTTTGTTGCTGAGCGAAAAATTGAACAGATACTCAAGAGATTATCAAGCTTCACGGAAGATATGGAAGCAAGAGGACTCACACCCGGGAGCAAGCTCATTCAATTTGACATTATTCCAGCGACTAGTCAGATTGCGAACCAACTTTCGATACAAGTGGACATCCCCGTTTATGAAATCAAACGAATTCGTTTAGCAGATGGTCTTCCAATGGCATTAGAAACAAATTATATTTCAGCAAATCTTATTCAAGGACTTACCGAAGCAATTGTGAATCAATCTTTATACGCACATATAGAAGGACAGCTAAACTTAAGAATCGATACTGCACAACAGGTGATTGAGTCGGCAATTGCCAGTAAAATTGAGGCGGAATATTTAAACATTAATACAGGGGCACCCGTCATGCTAATTCAGCAAAGTACATATCTTCAGGATGGTACTCCTGTTGAATTTGTTAATTCAGTCTTCAGGGCGGACCGTTACAAATTTATTATTCAGATGAAACGATAAAAGATAACAAATCAAATAATAGCTAATTTAAAAACCAACAGATGCAACAACATTTGTTGGTTTTTTGTATGTCAAGGTCCAGTCCTAATACAAGTAATTTATTGAGTATATTTATGGAAATTTTAAAATATATAGGTAAGCAGCATAAGTTTAGTTGGGCATCATGCCTTTATTAAGTTGGTATAAAGAGTAAAGAATTTCTTTTCCATTAATTTAGTTAGCATGCTGCTTTAAAGTTTTTGATGGAAATAGGATAAATAATTCCCCAGAAAGACGGTAATTTCCATTAATACTTTCTTTGAAAAACATCAAAGATAAGAATGTAAGAAAACTTTTTTACAGAGGAGGTATTTCACTTGATAAAAAAATCGACCAAGTTACTTTTAACAGCAGTTCTAACAATGGGACTTGCTGGATGTAATAACAATGATAATAATGAAATAAATGATCAGACAAGTGATCAGGTAGGTATGAATACGAACAACAGAAATGACAGCCCTTTTTTCAATGTAGGTAATGGAAGGGATGACGGTATCGACCACAATGGTCCGCTTACCGAGGATTATACAAACACTAATAACAGTGAACCAGATGCTGATTTTGATAATAATGATAATGGTCCGCTTACCATGGAAGATACAAAAACAAAAAATAACAGTGATGCTGATGACGTTAATATGGTCAGTAATAAACGTAAATTCAAGAAGAATAATGGCAATGAGATGATTTCATCCTATCAAACATCATTGAACAGTAGTAAATATCCACATACAAAAGCGGTACTTATCCAAGATGCAAAATACCAGTATATTCGCATCGACCCTAAACAAGGCAATTGGTCACAGTGGGGGATGAATCAACAAGGACAGCGTAATTTACAACAGAAAAGTCCAATTACAAAAGCACCAGAGAAGCAGAATGTACCACAGCAAACTCAGCCGACGCCAGTACCAAAGGAAACCCAACCTGTTCCCAAACAGCCGGAGCAAACACAAAATAACGCCCCAGCTCCTGGAAGCTTGAGTCAATATGCACAACAGGTTATAGATTTGACTAATGCACAAAGGAGTAAAAATGGGCTTACTGCATTAAAAGCAGATACTCAGCTAAATGGGGTTGCACAAAAGAAATCACTTGATATGCAGCAAAAAAATTATTTTTCACATACGAGTCCTACCTACGGTTCACCATTCGACATGATGCGAGATTTTGGTGTAACGTATAAATCAGCAGGTGAAAATATCGCGCAAGGACAACGTACACCTCAAGAAGTAGTTACTGCATGGATGAACAGTGAAGGTCATCGCAAAAACATTCTAAGTTCAAAATTCACACATATTGGGGTTGGATTTGAAGAAACAGGGAAACACTGGACC
>JAIMAD010000177.1 GCA_023512145.1 Bacillus sp. (in: firmicutes)
GCGATAATCTAGGTTGAAATGATCCCTACACTCCGTTCCACATTCGCCTTGTCCTTCGGTTTCCTTACCCTCGCAGGCATGATAGCTGTATGATAATGTTCCGCCATCTCCTGATGAGTCCGGTTAATGATTGGATCCGTAGAAGATGCATTAACAACCCCTGTTTTTAAATTATCAGGGACAATCATTTGGGTGACTCCGCCGAAAAATTCAAAAGCGTGGAGGTGGGCAGTAATCCAATTGGCTGTGTCCATGGACAGAAAGGCTTCCACATAAGAATATTGACTGCACGGAAGTGCAGCTATAAATACATAGGCAGCATTGAATTCACCTGTAAAGGAGTCCTTTAGAAACGCAGTTTGCCCGGCCCAATCGGCCTCCATGATTTCTCCTGGCTTCCTCTTAATCCGCATCGTTGCCTTGGACACCCTCGCATAATTGTGATAGTAGCGGCAAAACTGGCGGTAGCTATAGGGAATTTCCCTCCGTTGCCTACACGTTTCCGAATACTCATGCCATAACAGGGACAGAGTAACTCCACTTTTGGCCAGTTCTTTGTGGAAGTGCTCGCAGTCAGGTAGCTTCCTCAAATCCGACTTACCTATTTCCGGATAGAGGACATTCTGAAGATCAGTGTCAGTGATGTCATCCTTAAGCGGCCAGGAAACCTGTAATTCATCCGCCCTTTTTATCACATTGTTAACGGTATTGCGCGAACAACCGCAACTTGATGCAATACTGCGGTTACTGAGACCTTGGTCGTTCAATCTCAGAATTTCACGATATTTAATCACAAAAAAACCTCCTGTATAATGAATTTACACACTATTTCGCAAATTCGTTATACAGGAGGTGGCACTGAAATCTGTCCGAAGTGGATCTGAAAAATGGCAAAGGTGGCACTTTTGGGTGGCCGTATACAATAAATAATTTACAGGTGATAAGAAACAAACAGTATTAGCAGGGGAACAAAAAATCACCATTTTGTTCAGTTATATCCATACCACGATGGAGATAACCCATACAACTTTGACCATACAACCTATTTTTTATTTTATCCAGGTAGTATGGTTATACAAAAGTACACCACTTTTCTGGAGGAGCTGCAAGGCTAATAAATAAGGTGTGTACACACAGTCTTCTTTTTGGAGCTCAGAATGGGCGCCGAATAATCGATGATCATATGATTAAACATGTCATTCAAGGAGAGCTGTCATGAAAAATAGATGGCAAGACATGGAATACAATGATTTTCTTAATTGTTGGGAGGTCTATTGGGCCGAAGGAACAAGGCGTTACATGGTGAACTGTGGAGAATCTTTCAAACTTTACCTTGGAAATGAAATTGAACTTTCATGCAGAATAGAACTCGGAATGGACTGGTATATTATCGTTGGCCCAAATGATACAAAATTTGATTTAAATCCAAAAGAAACTTTTAGAGTAGATATTTAGTACTACTTAGGGAAGCAGATTGCGGGCTTCCCCTTTCTATTGGTCATTATTTCCGTCAAATTATGGACAATCGACACCGTCAATTTAATGTCATTAGGAAGCGTCAGTAACAATAGAGATTTGTTTCAATCGTTTGAATTATAAAAAAATAAATGAAATTATTCATTACATATGAAGGGCTACCATTTTAAATTGAGACGCTTTATGAACAACTGATATGGTATTTGCACCAACCGCTGTACTTTTACAAAATTTCCTTTACATATAAAGGGTTATGAACCATTTCACGTTGTTAATTCTAGATTGCAATTACTATATTAACTTTTAAGCAGAATTTTCTTGACTAACAACAAATAATGGAATGTATTTTAATTAACAATTAACAAATCGTTAATTAAAAGGACGGTGCTAATGGCATGGAAGTTAAATTTATAACTCCAGATGGTTATACGAGTGATATTGCAGTCTTTACCATCACATCTGAAAACAATGGGGAGTATAAGCCTTCTATAAAAATATTGAAAATCATGTTGATTATGCGTAGTGAACAGGATCATGAAGGGAATCCGAACATTGAAGCAGGGAAGTGGGCGTTACCTGGAGGATTTGTTTGTCCGAACGAAACTGCTTTTCAAGCAGCAGAACGCAAGCTAGTGGAAGAAACAGGCGTGGATGGACTGCGAATCAAACATTTTGGCGTCTATGATTCTCCCAGTCGGGATCAACGGGGATGGATTATTTCAAATGCTCATTACGTAATAGCGAATGAGGTTGCCTTAAAGAATCGAAAAACGACTTATGATGCTTCAGCTATTCAACTGTTTACGATTGAAGAGGTTCTTGGGCTTAATCTTGCCTTTGACCATCGAATAATTATTGATGATGCACTTTGGTTTATTAAGAAGGATATGGCGCTAACAACACTAGCCAAGCATTTTCTACCCGAAGAGTTCGTTCTTTCAGAGCTGCAAGGGGTTTTATTAACGGTTTTGGATGACCCATCGATATCGACAGATGCTGCCTTTTTTAGAAAAGCACCAACACTACCATTTATTGATGCAGTAACGGAAAATGGAAAGCTAAAGAAATCAAATCGCTATTCCAAAACACCCGCACAACTCTATCGTTTTAATCATTTTCACCCATTGTTTCGGTGTACAAAAATAAACTACAAGGGTAAAAACCAAGAAGGGTAAGGGAGAGATACAATTGGGGATATTTAAGAATTGGACGCGATTTGAAATAGGTTGGCTGGTAACATTTACACTGGTTAACATTTATCTATTCTTTGCTTGGTCAGACTCACTCATTGGCTTGATTTCATCTATAAGTGGCATGCAATGCGTTGTTTTAGTGGCGAAGGGGAGAAAATCGCAAACTATTATTTTGGTATCATTCAAACATTAACCTATGCATATATAGCATACGGCTATGGTCTATATGGGGAAGTCATGCTAAATGCGCTATTTTACTTTCCAGTACAATTCATTGGGATTTATTTATGGAAACAGAACAAAACAGATAATAGAGTAAAGGGAGAAAATGTCAGAATTAGAAGCCTTTCAAAAACAGGCTGGGTTTATACAATAGTATCCGTTCTAATTTTTACGATTGGATATGGGTTTTTCTTGAAATACTTAGGCGGCAACAATGTTTGGAATGATTCAGCCACAAATGTATTGTCGATAGCGGCACAAATCATGATGTTAAAACGATTTACGGAACAATGGATTCGTTGGATTTCAGTAAATGTCTTATCAATATTCCTATGGGCAAGCGCTCTAATCTCTCAAGGTGGTAATGACTTTTCAATGTTAGTCATGTGGTCTGCCTTCCTAGTAAACAGCATTTACGGCTATACCAACTGGCGGAAATTATATATCAAGCAAAATCATGAGGTGATTTAAATGACGGTGGGTTTTATTGGTGGTAAGTTTCTGCCCTTACATCTTGGTCATGTGTATGCAATCGTTCATTCTTCATCCATCGTTGATGAACTGTACGTTGTATTGTCTCATAGTGAAATACGTGACAGTGAATTGTGTAAAGGGTCAAAAATGCCGTATATTCCAGCTCAAATTCGTTTGCGCTGGCTATCCATGTTAACAAAAGACATGCCAAACGTAAAAGTAATATCAATAGAAGATGATCAAGACAATGATCACTACATCTGGCGTGAAGGAGCTCTTTTAATAAAAAGGGAAATTGGAAAGCCAATTGATTACGTGTTTAGTTCAGAGGTTGAATACAACGATATTTTTAACGAACTTTATCCAGAGTCTAAGCATGTCCTAATTGATCCGAACCGCACACATGTTACCATTTCTGCTACTGCCCTTCGAACTGAAGGGGTGTTTCGCCATTGGGAGTTCATTCCTGATTTTGTTAAACCCTTTTTTATTAAGAAGGTTGTAGTGGTTGGTACAGAAAGCTGCGGAAAATCAACCCTAACGAAAAACCTCGCCAAAATATACAACACAACCTATGTTTCAGAATATGGTCGCATCGTATGTGAGGAATTAGGAGGCTGTGATGGAATTATGGTAAAGGAGGACTATCACAAAATTGCTTATGGTCATAAGTTGGAAGAATATAAAGCAATTGAAAAGGCAAATAAGCTCATTTTTATCGACACAGAAGCAATCGTGACACAATTCTACTCAAACCTATATAATAATGAGCATCAAACACTTCTAGATGAAATCGCTAAACTTCAAGATTACGATCTTTGGTTCTACCTTGAAACAGATGTTAAATGGGTGAATGATGGGCTACGAGTTCATGGGAATGATGCTAAAAGGGTCCATAACAATCAGCACTTAAAGACATTACTAAACAAACATAACATTGATTATAAAATCTTGAGCGGAGATTACGCGAATCGGCTAAACGGTGCTATTGGATATATTGAAGAGTTGCTTTTTGATGACTAGCCAAGTAATCGTTTAATGAGTCGGGCTTTAAAAAATAATTATTTTTAAAGAAGTGGTTTTGATTTGGGTAAAGCTGCTTGGGTAGCTTTATTTTTTTCATTAAAAGGGAGTGGGTTCGAAATGAGTGGAATAATAAAAGCTAAAAGTAAAATAGTCATTTAACGAGATGCAAGTGCTAGGCATTATTCCGGTGCCATGCGCTTTTTTTTTTACAATGAAGAAAGTAGTGGGATAGACTTTGAAAAGGTTATCTAATATACACTTTAAATATTTGAATATAAGGGTACTTACAGGTTTCGACAAAATACGCATAAATTTAACGCTACAATAGAAATAAATTGGGAGTTTAATACATAGCAGTTGTGATAATGAAAGCCTTCCCAACAGAGTGCGAGATTCGACAAACAGTAAATCTTTTAATCGATAAACATCATAATATTAACGAGAAGCTACTAATCATGTACCATGGGGACGGTTCTGACGGTTTTTATTGGTGATAATGTGCCCACCAGAACAGTCCCCCCGGTGTGACTGTTCTGTGAGGGGGAGGAACACAATCTACCGCAAGGTAGAGAGGTTCCCTTCTACTCGACTAGTTGAATATATTTATTTATTAACTCTTAAATCTGAAATATAATGTTATCTGTAGAGATTCAATGGGGAAATTTAGTTAAAAAACCATTAGATCCTGTAAATGAGGAATCTTAAATAGAATTTTAATAAAAGGCAACTACTTTTCTATTGAAATATTCTGGTTTTCTTATTTCACTTTACTAAAAAGATTGATTGAAAGGGTGGCGGGGAGATGCTTAGGAAAAGTTTTATGATGTTCATTGTTTTTCTGCTCTTACTTGGAAGTGCGCCGGGAAACTTTATACAGCCGGCAAGCTCTGAGGGAATTCAGAAATTAGAGGTACCGGCTGGGTATATTCCAATTTATACAGTTGAAGACTTGGATGCAGTCCGAAATAACCTAATTGGCAAATATATCGTCATGAATGATATCGATATGACAGAAGCCACTGCAGAGAATGGTAGTTTTTACAATGAGGGGGGGGGCTGGATTCCAATTGGAACGGAAACCAAGCCATTCCAAGGAACTTTCGATGGAAATGGGCATAGAATTCCCGGGCTAAAGCAGTCAATCAAATCGGATCAGGTGATTTATGCAGGGCTGTTCGGCTATGTGAAGAATGGCAAAATCCTCAATCTCGGCATGGAAAACAACAGCATAACCGCTGAGAATACGTCGCTTGATTCGGCAACCTCGAAAGTGTATGCAGGCGGGATTGTCGGGTACGGCTACAATATCACAATATCAGATAGCTATAATACCGGTAGCGTCTCGGCCCAGTCATTATTTAACGGCTATGCGGGCGGGATTGTGGGCTATGTATCAGGGCCTTACAACACTTTTTCAATAATCTCTAATAGCTATAATACCGGCACAATCCAGGGGAAAACCAACGCAGGCGGGATTGCCGGGGAAGTCTACAGGACGCAAATCAGCAGTGTGTACAATAAAGCCGATTTTGAGACACCTACAAGTAAAAACACTGGTGGAATTGTTGGCTATATGTACTCAAGCTCCTCGGTATCGGATGCATACAATACAGGGGACATTCAATACCAGTCTAGGGGCGGAGGGATCGCCGGCTACGCGGTTAGTTCTTCTATCAAAAATGCATATAACGAAGGTGACTTGAGCAGCAAGGCAAGCTCATCGGAAGGCGGCGGAATCGTCGGTTACGGTAGTACCGTCACGGTTGGCAAAAGCTATAACAATGGAAACATTTCAAGTACTGCACAATATTCAGATGGCGGGGGAATTGCGGGTTCACTGTTTTCGCAATCGTCGATTAGCGAATCGTACAATAATGGCGATATATCGTCAGAAAGCTATGCGAGTGGGATTGCAGCTACGGCATCTCGGTCCGTAATAAGTCAGGCGTTTAATGCTGGAACACTAACAGCACCATCCTCAGGCGGTATTGTATCTTATGGGTTAGAAGTAACCATTATAAACAGCTTTAATATAGGAACACTTAGAGGTAAATACAACATGGGCGGCATTGCTGCCTTGGCCTTGTCGGCCTCTTCTATTAAAAACACGTACAATGCTGGTCTGCTGATATCCACTGTTTCTTACTCCTCAGCTGATAAAGGTGGGATTGTCGGCGAAAACGAGGGGACGATCGAAAACAGCTATTACATCGACAAAGCCAGCACTGGAGTCGGCCTTGGGGCTGTAGAAGGTACGTACAAGTTCACCTTCGATCAGATGAAGGAGCAGGCAACTTACCAGGGATTTGATTTTGCCTCAGTCTGGAAACTGGACACGGAATCCAATTTCAATTTCCCATCACTGGCCGTGGTGCCAGGAGTTGGAGTTGGATCGGAACGAAACATTGATGTATCCATTGCTTCTCTACCTGAAAAACTCCAGTATATTCAAGGGGTACAGCTTGATCTAACAGGAGGAAAGCTGTCAGTCAAAACAAACCATGGAAACACAAAAGAGGTTGAAATCACAAAGGACATGGTGTCCGGATATGACCCGGAATGGACGGGGAACCATTCAATAAAAGTAACCTACGAGGGGCTATCGACCACTTTCTCTATAAGTATTAAGGCCAAATATACAGTCACCTTTGCCGATTACGATGGAACCGTTTTGAAGCAGGAAGAAATTGTCGAAGGTGGAGCGGCCACAGCACCAGAAGTACCTTCGCACGAGGGCCGGACGTTCATTGGCTGGGATACCGGCTTCAGCAATGTCTGGGATTATTTATACGTAAAAGCGCAGTACAGGGTTCATGAGTATACAGTCACATACCAGGATGGCGAGTCTGTCCTATTCACGAAAGCCTACAAGCACGGCGATACAGTCAAAGCTCCTGAACAGCCTGTAAAAGTTGGGTATGCGTTCTTGGACTGGTACAAGGATCCCGAACTCCAAAACCTATATTCTTTTTTCGAGCCGATCAGGTCGGACGTGGCCCTCTACGCCAAATTCGCTAAAATTCCGGAGAAGGTACAAAATATCGTGGCCAAGCCAGGCCTTCATTATATAGATGTAACCTGGAAACCAGTTGAGGGTGCGGATGGCTATATCATCTGGTGGACGACTTCGCCAAGTGAGTATTTCACTGGAACCTATATCAATGCAGACGCAACGGAATATACGATTGGCGGCTTGGAGCCGGGGCTAAACTATTACGTCCGGGTAACGGCATACAAGATTGTTGATGGCAGGCAAATTGACAGTCCGGAATCACAGCTGGTAAGTGCCAGAACGGGTCTATCAGAAGTCCCTTCCCCGAAAGCGTCATCAGTTGGTGCTGATAAAGTGAAGCTGACCTGGATCAAATCTCCGGATGCAACAGGGTATGAAATTTACCGGGCGGAGTCAAGCGCCGGAGCGTATAGCAAGGTTGCGACCGTAACGGAAACCTATAAAGAAGACTACCTGAACACCGGCCTGATCCCGGGAAAAACGTATTACTACAAAATCAGGGCATACCGGGAAATGAACGGCAGTACGTATTACAGCCCCTATTCAAGTATAGTAAGTGCCAAACTTTTCCTTGCAGGCACCACAGTAAAAGCTGAAGCGGCTGGATATGACAGAGTGAAGCTGACCTGGATAAGGTCAGCTGAAGCGACCGGCTATGAAATTTACCGGGCGGGATCTTCAACCGGGACTTACAGCAAAGTCACTACGATTACAAACAACAGCACCGTAATTTATACGAACAGCGGCCTGGCGACAGGAAAGATGTACTACTACAAGATCAGGGCATACAAGGCCATAGGCGGCATAAACTACTACAGCTCGTATTCAGGTAGCGTTTATACGACCCCAGTACTATCGGTCCCATCTTCTCCGAAGGCAGCATCCGCTTCTTATTCCAGCATCAAAACAAGCTGGACTGCCGTCAGCGGAGCAAGCGGGTATGAAGTATACCGTGCAACCTCCTCAAC
>JAIMAD010000178.1 GCA_023512145.1 Bacillus sp. (in: firmicutes)
ATTTAATACCCAATTTCAGTAAAAAAATAGCTTTTATTTAAAAAAGGGATTCAAGCCTAAAGATCTTCCAAGAATTAGTCTACTGGTTACCAATTAACATAAAAAGGCGTGTCCCAAAGTAAACTTTGGACACGCCTTTTTACATTATTTCATTAATACACTTTGTACCGTTTGTTTCCACCCGTGATAATATTCTTTTCTTACATCGTCTGACATCGTGGGTTGATACAATTTATTTTCTTGATTAAGTTTACTTATTTCATCGATTGAATCCCAGATTCCTACACCTAACCCAGCCAGGTAGACAGAACCCATAGAGGATAATTCCGCAACGTTAGAAACGACTACATTTGTTGCTAACATATTTGATTGGAACTGCATCAGGAAGCTGTTTGCTGTTGCACCACCATCAACTCGTAACTCTTTTATGTTGATGTTTGACTCTGATTTCATGAGTTCGATTGCATCTTTTACTTGATAAGCAATACTTTCTAATGCCGCACGAACAAAGTGTGCTTTACCTGTGTTTGTGCTGATTCCCATAATTGCTGCTCGTGCATACGAGTTCCAATAGGGTGCACCTAATCCAACAAAAGCAGGGACGAAATAAACTCCTTGATTATCTGAAATAGATCGAGCTAATGATTCAACCTCATTGACGTCGTTAATCAACTCTAGATTTTCTTTCAGCCACCTAATGGTATCACCTGTACTATTTATGATTCCTTCAAGCGCATAACTTATTTCACCATTTATCCCCCAGGCGATAGAGGTGACTAAACCATTCTCTGCCTCCACCAACTCTCCCGTGTGCATTAATACAGATGTACCTGTGCCATAGGTTGCTTTGGCCATGCCTTTTTCAAAACACTTTTGACCAAATAACGCACCTTGTGAATCACCGATAACGCCTGAAATAGGCAGACCTGTAAATGGAAGGTCGGGATCTGCTACCACCCCAAATACATCATTTGAGCTTCTCACTTTAGGGAGCATAGAAGCTGGAATTTGGAATATTTCAAGTAATTCCGCGTCCCACTCTAGTGTATGAATATTGTATAAAAGTGTCCTACTTGCATTCGTATAGTCTGTCGCATGGACCTTACCACCAGTTAGCTTCCAAATAAGCCAACTATCAACGGTTCCAAGAAAGAGCTTACCTTCGTTCGCCCGTTCCCTCACACCTGGTATATTGTCCATGATCCATTTGACTTTAGATGCTGAAAAATACGGATCGAGCTTTAAACCAGTTTTTGATTTTATCGTATTTTCATACCCTAACTGCTTTAGCTCCTTACACAGATCAGAGGTTCTCCTGCATTGCCAGACAATCGCATTATAGACAGGAATTCCTGTCTCTTTATCCCAAACAACGATGGTTTCCCTTTGATTTGTAATTGCTAAAACACTCAACTGACTCAGTGAAATCGAGGCTGATTCAACCACTTCTATTAATAACCTTTTAACATTCTCATAGATTTCAATCGGGTCATGCTCTACCCAACCTAGCTGTGGGTAATATTGCTTATGACTGACGGCCCTTTTATGTGTAATTGTTCCGTTTGTATTCACAAGAAGTGCCTTTGTTCCAGATGTGCTTTGATCAATGGCAAGAATATATTCCGTTGTCGTCATCATCTTCGCACCTCTACTAGTTAGCTAACAGTTGTTCTGCTAGCTTTTTCACATTTTCTGCACATAGTCCGTAATGTTCAAATACTTGAGCTGAAGTTCCTGTAATAGCTGGTTCATCCGGAATTCCCAAAATCTTCATCGGTACGGGATGATTTTGAACAACAACCTCCGCTACGGCAGCACCTAATCCACCATGGATGCTATGTTCTTCAATCGTAATAATTCTTCCCGTTTCCTTCGCTGCTTTAATAATCGCCTCTTCATCCAAAGGTTTGATCGTATGAATATTAATAACACGACAGTGGATTCCAACTTGTTCTAATGCTTCAGCAGAGTCTAATGCGACACGAACGGTTTCTCCGCTTGCAATAATGGTAAGGTCATTCCCAGCCTTCATCGTAACGGCCTTCCCAATTTCAAATTCATAGTCTTCCGAAAGATACGAATCCTCTACTGGATTACGTCCAATTCGAACATAGACAGGTTGATCATAGTCAACCAACGCCTCGATCATCTTTTTCGCTTCATGGCGATCTGCTGGCATCATGACATGCAGACCTGGTATTGCACGCGTCACCGCTAAATCTTGGAGAGAGTGATGTGACATTCCAAGCGCGCCATAACTAACACCACCACTGATACCAATTAATTTCACATTTGTCTGAGAATAAGCAACATCCACCTTAATTTGTTCGATACTTCTCATACTTAAAAAACAAGCCGGTGATGCAATGAATGGCTTTTTCCCTGAGTGAGCTAAACCTGAAGCCATACCAACGATATTTTGTTCAGCAATTCCCACTTCAACGATTTGTTCAGGTAGTTCCTTTCCAAATTGCACCATGGATTCGGATCCTCTTGAATCACTGGTAAGAACTAAAATATCTCTATTTTTCCGTCCTAATTCTAACAATGTATCACTGACAACTTGGCGGTTAGCAATCTTATTACCACGTGTAGGTTTTAAAGCGACATTCTTCATACTAAAACCTCCAGTTGTTTTGAAAGTTCATCTATTGCCAAATTAAACTGTTCTTCCGTTGGTACCTTATGATGCCAAGCCACTTGATTTTCAGAAAATGAAATGCCTTTGCCCTTTACTGTGTTGGCAACAATCATCGTCGGCTTACCTGCAACTCTTGGAGTAGTTGCAAATACTTTCACCAACTGTTCAATATCATTTCCATCTACTTCAACAACTTCCCAGCCGAAGCTTCTCCACTTGTCTCCTAATGGTTCCAACCCCATAACGTCTTCCGTACTTCCAGTAATTTGCAAGCGATTACGGTCAATAATGGCAACAAGATTATCAAGCTTATACTGAGCGGCAGCCATTGCACCTTCCCAAATAGATCCTTCTGCTTGCTCTCCATCTCCCATTAATGTGTAAACTTTATATGACTTCCCGTCCATTTTAGCCGCTAAAGCCATACCAACAGAAATCGGCAGTCCATGTCCTAAAGCACCCGTATTCATTTCAATACCAGGCACCTTATTATTGGGATGACCGATGAGTCTTGATCCAAATTGCGAAAAAGTTTTTAATTCTTCCTTTGGAAAAAAGCCCTTATCCGCTAAAATTGTCCACAAGGCTTCAACTGAATGTCCTTTACTTTGAATATAGCGATCACGATTGGCCCATTTTGGATTACTTGGATCAATATTCATCACTTTATAGTACAAAACAGTTAAGATATCAGTACTAGATAATGAGCCACCAGTATGTCCTGTCCGTGCTTCATAAATCATCGTTAATAGTTCCATCCGGATTTCGGCGGCTTTTCTTTTTAGAAAAGTAATTTCTTCCATGAATGTAGCCCTCCCAATTCTTGATATTTATTTAGGGATGTGCTCCCCTAAATGATTTGATTACTTATTCAGATCGCTTCCACGCAACCAAGCCTTAATTTCTTCGACGGTTGGATCGACTGGATCTGGAGTTAAACCTGGAATGTATTCACACGCTTCAAAAAGCACGGGAATAACGTTCGCATGAATTCCAACTGAATGGTGAATATATGGCCCTTTAACAAGCTTTTCTTCCCATAACGGCCAATCATTTACTTCTACCCATACATAAGAGCCTCTTGTGAATGGCCCATCGATCCCTTTTGCTTTTCCAAGAAAAATGGAATATTCACCATGATCACCGTCAAAGCGTGCGAGCGTCATCTCTCCACCCTTGATTTCCCCTTCATGTGTACCAGGAGCATGATCGTCAAATAAGAAATGTTTTTTTAATTGCGGCTTGTCTTCAACACTTAACGATACCGGGAAGTTCCCACAATGGAATAATAATTCACCATTTGGATTTTCAGGGTGTCGAATTGTAATATCTGCAAAAAACGTAGGAGCTGTATTTAAAGTAGCTGCCTGAACCATGATAGATGTAATCGCACCATGAATATCCGTTTCACAAGCTACTGGAATCTGCTCATCCGTTAGAATCGCATTGGCTAAACATGGCATGATACCGATAAGGTCTTGTAAGGTTGACCAGCATTGAATCGCAATTGCTGAACTTCCTGTGTCTGTGGCTATTTGTTTCATCGCTACTTTTAATGAAGCAATTCGGCGAATATCCTTTTCGGTGACGGCACTCCAGTCAAGCTTTTCTTTAATATAGCTAATTGCTTTATCTAATTCTGGGCTATCCTTTTTTTCTACTTTTAGCGTTGCCTTTTTCAATTCATCAAGGGTAATCGGATGAATCTGGATACCAAAGGTCTCCAATAACTCACCTTCATTACAAATTACAGACCAAAAATCCGAGGGTCTTGTTGAAATTTGCAAGATTCGTAGATTCGTAAATTGTTTAACAACATTTGCCGCTCCTATGAAGTTTTTAAATCCTCTTTCAAAAATTGGATCATCGATTGCACAATTTGTAATATAGGTAAATTTCACATTGAATCTTCTTAAAACTTTACCCGTTGCAAAAATTCCACATTGTGTATCTCGAAGCCGCATTCCATCTGCTAGTGGTGCTTCATCTCTTGGTCCCCAAAGCAATACCGGCTTTCCAATAGCTTTTGCGATCCGTGCAACAACATCTTCGGTTCCAAAATTACAATGAGGAAAAAATAACGCATCCACTTCAGCATCTCTAAAATGTTTAATAATAGCTGCTTCTTCATGACGCTCAAACAACAAACCCTCATCGTTAATACCTTCCAAATCGACGATTTCAATATCCATTCCAAACATTTCCATTTTTTCTCTAATTAAATTTTTGTATTTTAGTGCATCTTCTTTACTAAATGTGAACCTTCGTGTTGGCGCAAAACCAAGTTTTAACTTCTCCATCCTAAAAACCTCCTGTTACAGTCCCAATGAATTTTTTAAATCAAAAACAACGAGAAGAACTAAATTCGGGCGTTAGATACGTAAATCAAGCGTTTATACTTGAACTAGTTAGTTGAATATCCCAGTTTAGTGAAGGAGTACGCTTTTCACTAAACTATTTTAGATATGTTTACTTCTATATTTTAATAATAACAACTACAATCTTATCAGTCAACGAATTATATAAAATAATTTAGTTCAATTTTAGTTGTTTTGTTAAGTTAGTAAATCACCCGTTTTTTCCATATATCAACGAAAACCATTGGTACAAAGCTATTCTAATGACTACTAACCATCAAAACTACCACTAAACTTAAACTAAACATATTATTTTTCCTCTAGATTACTGGTCCGAAAACCTGATCAAGATCGAAACTGGGCTAGTTTGTGGTTAATTTCTTTTGTTTTTGAATACATCATTTGATAGATTTCAAATAATTGTTGGTACTTCTCAACATGATCTTTGTGTGGTTGAAATTCAGAAGAGTACTGGATAAATTGCTTTGCACATTCTTCCAACGATGGAAACCATCCCAAACCATAGGCTGCTAACATGGCAGCACCTAAACCAGGTCCTTGTTCACTTTTCAATTTTATTACTACTGCATTAAAAATATCGGCCTGCATCTGTAACCAACTATCACTTTTCGCTCCACCGCCGATGGAGATGATGGTATCAATATTTTTTCCTGCTTGCCGGAATAGTTGAATCGATTCATTTAGTGAAAAAGTAATCCCTTCCAGCACCGCTCTTACAAAATGCTCTCTTCGATGGGCCCCATTGATTCCAATGAAACTCCCACGGATCAATGAATCTGGATGAGGGGTTCTTTCTCCAAACAAATAGGGTGTAAACAGCAGTCCATCTGAACCTACGGGAACGTCATAAATCGCTTCAATCATTTGTTCAAACGTTTCGTTCTGTGCAAACGTATTCTTGAACCAGGTTAAACTTTGACCCGCAGACAAGGTAACCCCCATGGAATAAAAGGAATCCTCTTTTCCATGATTAAAAAAGTGAACATTCCCATGATAATCTGTTTCTTTATCACTTTCATAGGAAAGAATGACACCGGACGTCCCAATACTACATAACGTATCAGTTGATGATAGAATCCCCGCCCCGATTGCGCCGCACGCATTGTCGGCTCCTCCAGCAAACACCTTTGTCTGCACACAAAGTCCTAATTCACTTGCCACTTCTGGCCGCAATGTTCCAACTTGTGCATGTGATTCCACAAGCGGCGGACAAATCGTTTCGGGGATAGAAAATTTACGGAGAATCTCAGAATTCCACTCTTTGTTCACCACATCTAAAAGGAGCGTTCCTGCCGCATCAGAATATTCGCTGTGGATCATCCCGGTCATCCAATACCTGACATAATCCTTAGGTAGCAAGAATACAGCCGCTTGTTTAAAGAGATCCGGTTCATGTTCTTGCACCCATAAGATTTTTGGGAGGGTGAAGCCTTCTAATACAAGGTTCTTAGAGATTGCTAGAATTTCCGCTCC
The DNA here is from genome assembly GCA_023512145.1 of Bacillus sp. (in: firmicutes). Taxonomy (GTDB): domain Bacteria; phylum Bacillota; class Bacilli; order Bacillales; family Cytobacillaceae; genus Neobacillus. The sequence goes on from JAIMAD010000178.1 coordinate 6,493, forward strand.
AAATACTTCCGTAATCCTTTCACATTGCTGGCTCGTCCTTGTGTCATTCCAAAGAATCGCAGGACGCAATACCTGAAAATTCTCATTTAATAAAACTAATCCATGCATCTGACCGGAGTAACTGATTCCTTCGATATCACTACTATCACCTGTAAAAATTGACACTAATTCAGCTATCGCCTTTGCTGTTTGTTTAACCCATTCCTCTGGATTCTGTTCACTATATCCGGCACTTTTTTGAATAAGCGGGTACGGGTGGGAAACTTCTACGATAACTTCGCCGGACTGATCCACTAAAATCGCTTTTACTGCACTCGTTCCTAAATCAATTCCGATAACATACTTCATCTTTTCACTCCTAAAGGCTATTTATTTAGTACATCCTCACGGGTTGGCATTCCTTTTTGCGCACCCATCTTGGTTGTCGAAAGACCTGCTGCGGTATTCGCAAATAGAATTGCTTCGCGGAGTGGGCGCCCTTCAGAAATTGCGACACCAAAGGCTCCAGTAAACGTATCGCCTGCTCCAGTCGTATCAACTACATCCACTTTAATAGAAGGAACAGTTATCACGCTATTACCGTCGCAGTATACAACGCCTTTTTCCCCACAGGTAATCAAAAGTTTAGTAGGAAATTTTCTCAATGCTTCTTCGATACTGCTTGAGGTGTTCAAAACTGTAAGATATTCATGTTCATTCGGAGTGATATAGGTAATCTGGGTTAAGACTTCTTCCGGTATTGTGATTGCCGGTGCTGGATTAAGGATGATGATCTTATCATACGGAGAAAGATATTTCGTAATAAACACAATGCTTTCTATCGGGACCTCTAATTGCATAAGAATAACGTCAAATGACACCAAGGTTTCCGCAACTTTTGTTAAATACTCTTCATTGGTATACTGATTTGCTCCTGGAACGACGACGATACGATTGTCTTTTTCACAGATTTCAATCACTGCTACTCCTGTAGAGATATCGTCCAAAATGTTTATGTAGGTTGTATCAATGTTTTCTTCTAATAAATTAGACAATAATAGTTCTCCGTTTTGATCCTTACCAATTGAACCAAACATCGTAACCGTCCCACCTAGCCTTGCTGCAGCTACCGCTTGATTGGCTCCCTTACCGCCAGGGGATGCAAAGAAGTTACTTCCAAGAACGGTTTCCCCTTTTTTGGGGCTTATATCCGTCTCTACTACTAAATCCATATTTATACTACCGATCACAGCAATTTTCGCCATCGTTAGCTCCTCCTTGATGATTGTACGTTAACGATAAGTATTATAAGCAAACTTCGCTTTCCTTATCAATAAAGTGAAATTTCCAGCAGTAGGGGGTCTTACTGCCTGCCTGCTTCTACGGAATTAAAAACCCCCTTTATTTTAAAAGATAAAGGGGGCCATCTTTTAATCTGATGGTTTTATTATTTTTTATCTGACATAAAAACATCAACTAAAACTTTTGCTTCTGGTTTTTTACCATCTTTTAAGAAATCGTGTACATAATTAACTGCCTCAGAGCCGATAAAATCAAAATCTTGAACAGCTGTTACAGACATTTGACCTTTGTCAATGAGATCGTACGCTTCATTTGCTCCGTCGAAACCAATAACAATAATTCCATCATCTTTTCTTCCTGCTGTTTCAATAGCACGGACAATACCAACTGCCATTGTATCATTTTGAGCAAATACAACATCAATATCATCATGCTTGGCAAGCAAATCAGACATTGCCGCTTCAGCAGGAGCCATCGAGAAGTCACCTACAGCGGTATCAATAATTTCAAATTTACTGCTTGCATTTTTAGCAGGATCAATAACACTTAAGAAGCCGCCCCCACGTTCACGTTGTGGAGCAGTACCGATAACAC
>JAIMAD010000179.1 GCA_023512145.1 Bacillus sp. (in: firmicutes)
GTATCAAGATCTAAATCCTTCCAGGTTAATCCCTTGTCACTTGCTTGAATTAATCCTCTGTGGATTTTTTCATGAATTTTTCTCCGTGCTACTTTCAACACCTCAGCCAGTTCCAAATCCCTTGGTAATAATTCAGGTAAGAGGCGATGAAGTCCCAGCTCATTAAGTCGTTTATGATGGGCTTCCAAAAGTGAGGCTAATACCCTTTCTGGATTACAGGAAAGCCAACTAGGCTCAGGTGGAAGCATCTTGTCTAATTGATCCTCCAACAGTGACATCAAGAGCTGGCGTTTATCTGAAAAGTACCGATAAAAAGTTCCGGTAGCCACCCCTGCATTAGCGGCAATTTCCTTTGCAGTTGTTTGCTCGTACCCCTTCGAAATAAATAATATATGTCCACTTTCTAATAATGCATTTCGTTTTATTTGGGCCCGTTCCTGTTTAGGGACAAAGGGAAATTCACCAATAAGTAGGTCATGGTCTGACATTTTATCACCTCAGGTATATCATAACACGGTTATGAAAATTGAACCATAGTTCATGTTTTTCGTAACTCTACCATTAAAAAACGACCTTTTTCCTTATTTCAATAATTTACCTGTTTTCTGATAGCAACCACACGTAACGATATGGTCATTGACCATGCCAACTGCCTGCATAAAGGCATAACAAATTGTTGCACCAACAAATTTAAAACCACGTTTTTTTAAGTCCTTACTTAATTTTTCACTTATTTCAGTTGTCACTGGAACATCACTTAACCCGGTGAATTGATTGTTGATTGGTTTCCCATTAACAAAAGACCATATATATGTACGGAAGGAACCGTATTCCTCGACCACCTTCAAAAAGGCATGTGCATTGGTAATGACGGCATTGATTTTCAGCTTGTTTCTGACAATTCCTTCATTTTGTAAAAGTTCTTCTATCTTCAGTGAATCATAGGAAATGATTTTTTTTGCCTCAAAGTTATCAAAGGCTTTGCGGTAATTATCTCTTTTCTTCAAAATTGTATACCAGCTCAGCCCTGCCTGTGCACCTTCAAGATTTAAGTATTCAAATAGCAAACGATCATCCTCGATAGGTACACCCCATTCGTGGTCATGATAGTTGATATATAATGGATCATGATTTACCCAACCACATCTGTTCATTCAAACGTCCCCCAAACTCCTCGTAAGCTGAATATCTTTTCATTCAACTATATTATTACACTAATAGACACACGGATAGTCCTAATTTTAGAAGATTTATATATTACCAAAATTTTAAGATCCTTCTATTTGCAACTTTCTTATGGTAGTGTAATAAAATATGATAACAATCAATCTTCATTGAATATGCTTTTTCAATGTAACCAAAAGTAGGTGTTAACTGCTATGAATCCACTTCAATTTATTGATACACAAAAAACTACGTTAATTAAGACCTATCACGACCTTCATGCCTTGGCAGAGCCGAGCTGGCAGGAGAAACAGACATCCCACTATCTAGTAGAATGTCTTAAAAAAGCTGGATTAATCGTGAAAACATTCACGGATCATTATGGAATTGTTGCAGAAATCCCTGGCAAAACACAAGCGGTCATTGCCTTAAGAGCCGATTTAGATGCGGTGGTCCAGGAAGTGGATGGTATCGTAAAACCAAATCATTCTTGTGGGCATGATGCCCATAGCACGATGGTATTATATACTGCGCTTGCCATTGCCAATAGTGGATTACAACTAAAATATACACTCCGCTTTATTTTTCAACCTGCTGAGGAAAAAGGTGCAGGTGCACTGAAAATGATGCAGGAGAATGCACTTGATAATGTAACCTATTTATTTGGAATCCATCTCCGTCCCCATTTCGAAGTGGCTTTTAGGAAGGCTTCCCCTGTTATTGTCCATGGCTCTGCTGGCGCCATCAATGGCACCATCAAGGGAATTCCAGCACACGCTTCACGTCCTGAATACGGTAATAATGCCATTGAGGCAGCGGCATTATTGGTGCTTAAACTAAAACAACTTCAACTAGGAACAGATACACCCTATTCGATAAAGATGACCAAGCTACATACCAATAACGAAGCCTCGAATGTCATTCCTGATACAGCCCACTTTACCCTTGATGCGAGGGCACAGACGAATATGGTCATGGAGGATTTGCAGCGACTAACAGTGGCTTTGATGGAGCAGACAATGGTCGAGACTGGTACAGTAATTTCGTGGTCGATGGAGGAATTCGTGCCAGCAGCCATTGTAAATAAAAAAGCACTTCAGCTTGCTAAAGCCGCCATCACCGCTGTGCTCGGGGAGGAGAACGTCATACCTACCTGCCTTTCTTTTGGTGGAGAGGATTTTCATTTTTACACAGCAAATAATGCAGACCTTTCAGCAACTATGATTGGCTTAGGCTGCGACCTTTCACCTGGTTTACATCATCCTGATATGACCTTTAATTTAGATGCATTAATTTACGGTTCAAAAATACTTACACAAACTATTTTGCTAGCTTCCGAGGAATAAGGTTGGATTCGTTCCTAGCGATATAATAAAAATGAGCATCTAAAGGATTAAAAACTCCTTCAAGATGCTTTTTTTACTTTTCTTATAAACTCTTCAAAACTATTTTCAATGCTTTTTCTTCGGCGATGCAACTGGCGATACAAATCCCACAACCGGTACACTTTTGTTCTGAAACAAGCGGAATCCCTTCAATGATACTTATCGCACCATAGACAGGACACGCGCGGACACAATAATCACACAGAACCTGTTGAAACCCTAGGCAGCTGGTTTTTTCCACCATTACTGTACCTAGAAAGGGGTGTGCCCTGAAATCCATATAACTTAAAGAAGCTGTCGGGCAAACATCGATACATTGTTTGCAAAAAGTACAAGGAATTTCATTTGGATCAATAAATGGAGTATTTACGAGCTTAACTCCACTCGACAGAGTAAATATACTGATACAGTTTTCAGGACAAATATTCTGGCACTTACCACATCGAGTACATGTAGTAAGGAATTCTAACTCATCACAGGAGCCAGGTGGGCGAAAAAAATCTCGTTCCATTTCTATTTGAGGCGCTAGAAAGTTACCTAAAAAGCCCACGGTTGATTCCCAGTTTAAATTGAGAAATTCTCGTCTACTTAATTTCTCGCTCATTGAATACTAGCCGATTCCTGATAGAAAGGTTCGTCCTCGAAGTTTGTGTAAACTAGACAAATCGCCAGCACACCGGCAATGTCTTTAAACTTTTCTGCTGTTCGATAGCTTTGGTCGACCGTCACTGTTTCTAATGTTAGAATGACTTTTTTATTTTCATGAATATGATGGATTTCAACGCCCCCAAGCTGTGCTAGTTTTTCTGCTATAAGGACCGCTTGACCTGGGATTGTTTCTACGTATATTCCCGAAATAACCATTTCTAATCCCCCTTGTTGTAGCAGGCCAGCTACCCAAAAGGGCAAAAGACCCTACCGTAAATGCTAGTTGTTGAAAGCTGTTTTGGTTTTTGTTTCATTTTGTTGGGCATGGCATTGAACGCAATTATCCCTAGATACTTTTCCTAATGTGTCATTTTCATAGTAATGATCATCCGGTGGTGTTGGTGCTCCAGTATCAGGCTTGTTGTGACAGGCCAAACAACTGTCTTGGTGGAGTAACGGGTTCCAACGATCTATATGTGTCACTGGCTGCATCGGCGGTACATTTATAAGTACTATTGTTTCTGCATTTGGTCTTCCCTTTTCAGACAGCTGAACGATTCCTCCTTCTGGACTAACTGCCTTTCTAGATGCCCCTAAAGAGTTCTGAAGCTCTGTAGTACCAATGGCTATTGAAAGAACCAACATAAACGCAACGATATATAGAATACCTTTTTCTCTCATTTGATTTATCCCCCCACTATGCCTTTACAATTTTAATCGCACATTTTTTATAATCAGGCTGCTTGGAAATTGGACAATAACAATCCAAGGTTACCAGATTAATAAGTGTTTCTTCGGCGAAAAATGGCACATAAACAAGGCCAGTTGGCGGGTTACCTCGACCAGTCGTTGTTGCCTTCACTTTCACCTCGCCACGTCGTGAAATAACTTTTACCATATCACCTGTTTTAATTCCAAGTTTCTTTGCATCGTCAGGATGAATTTCACACAATGCTTCTGGAAATGCCCGATGAAGTTCAGGTACTCTTCTAGTCATCGAACCACTATGCCAGTGCTCAAGAACACGTCCTGTACATAACCAAAATGGATATTCCTCATCCGGAACTTCAGCTGCCTCTTCAAATGGCCGGAATAGGACGGCTGGTTTATGGTCAGTAGATTTATAGAAATCGATGTCTTTGTATTTTCCAGCTTGACCATGTTCCTCAATGCCATACTGATCGAAGCCTTCCTCTTGCTTCCCATTAGAATAGCGCCAATTGGTTTCAAGCCATTTTCCATCCACGTTTCGGACAGGCCAGCACATCCCATGCTGTTTCAAATATTCGTCATATGGGGCCATTTGTTTTGCTTTTAGCTTCAACTTCGCTCCCAGTACTTGAATCTCTACATTTTTACTTTCATGTGGATTCGTAAAGGAGCGATATTCTTCCCATAGGAGTCCGTTCACTTCGTGCTGATCCTCAAGTAAATCATTTTTGTTCTTATCCCAAACCATTCCAAACAGAACATCAAATGCTGGTTTATCACCAATCATTTTCCCATCAAGGACACGTTTAGCCACTTGAACAATCGCCCATAAATCCCATTTAGCCTCACCAGGAGCATCAACACATTTTTCAAAGATGGATGTTCGTCTTTCAGCATTTCCAAACTGTCCTTCACGCTCAATCCACATGGCTGCTGGAAAAACAACATCAGCCATTTCTGTTGACTTGGTCGGATAAACCTCCGACACAACAATAAAGCCATCAATCACGCCTTTACCATCATCATCATTTCCTAAGAAACGATTAAGCTTAGGCATGGTTTGCGCCCAGTTATTGGACATACTCCATAAAAACTTTACGTTTCCATTCCCTAGCTCACGGAACATTTTTACGGTATGGAATCCAGGCTTTTCAATTGGGTCTAGATATCCTGGCGGAAGGTTCCAAATGAGTTCAGAATAATGCCTGTGTTCTGGGTTCTTAACCACCATGTCAGCGGGTAAGCGATGTGAAAAAACGCCAACTTCGCGCGCCGTTCCACAAGCACTTGGTTGACCAGTTAATGAAAACGGTCCATTTCCTGGCTTGGCTATTTTTCCTGTGAGTAGGTGAATATTATAAATTAGATTATTCATCCATGTTCCACGTGTATGTTGGTTAACACCCATGGTCCACAGTGATAGTACTTTTCTATTAGGATCTGCAAATTCCTTTGCAAGTGCTTCGATATCCTTTGCAGAAACACCGGAAAGCAACTCTGCTTTTTCCAGCGTATATTCTGAAACTCGTGTTCTAAATTCTTCAAAAGTGATAACCCAATCGAGATCGGCAACTTTTCCAACTTCTGTTGCTTCGTAATTATCATCAAAGGTATGACCAAGGTTTTCCGTTCCAGCCTTAAACTGGGTATGTTCATCAACAAACTTTTGATCAAATAAATTATTTTGAATTAAATAGTTGGCGATGGCATTTGCAATCACTAAATCTGTTTGCGGCCTAAATACCATGACAACATCAGCAATTTCTGAAGTCCTTGAACGTCTAGTTGTTAAGTCATAATGTTTAACACTACTGTTGGCAAGCTTGTGAGCAGTAAGACGTGAATAGAGCACTGGGTGCATCTCGGCCATATTGGCGCCCCAGGTGATATAAACATCCGCTTCATCCAGATCGCGATAGGAGCCCATTGGTTCATCCGATTGAAAGGTCGACATAAATCCAGTAACGGCACTCGCCATACATAGTCTTGCATTTGGGTCAATTGAATTGCTTAATAAACCAGCCTTCCAGAGCTTAACAGAGGCATACCCTTCCATAATTGATTGCTGGCCGGAACCGTAAAATGCAACGGATTTTGGATCCTTGGCATGGGCTTCCTTCAATTTACCTGCCACCAAGTCTAAGGCTTCTTCCCAACTTGCTTCCCTAAATCCTTCTTTTGTGCCCTTTTTGGATTTGTCATCACGGATAAGTGGTTTTGTTAATCGATCTTTTCCAAAAAGGATTTTCCCAAGATAATAGCCTTTAATACAGTTAAGTCCCTTGTTCGAACGATTTTCCGGATCACCTTTTGTTGAAATGACCTTACCATCTTTTACGCCAACTAAAATCCCGCACCCAGTGCCACAAAAACGGCATACAGAAGTCTTCCATTCATCGGGTTCAACGCTTGCTGCTTGTGCGCTTTTTATTTCTGATTTGTCTTTTTGGCTGCATCCAGCAGCTGCCATCGTCATTGATACAGCTGTTGCTTTAAGTAAAGATCTCCTTGTTAATTCCAAAGAAAATCAACTCCCTTAAAAATTAAGTTTAGGGTAAAATACTCCATCTCTATAGTAATCTAACGATGGTATTTATGTGGTGAGAGTGGCTATCTTTTACCCAAAAAGTTCAATTCTCTATGAGTCCTTGACACTGTTCTGCCATACATATCTTGGTAATATTAATACCGTATCTATATTAAAAACAAAAAACTAGGCATCTAAATGACAATGCCTAGCTTGAGGATAATTATTTGAAAGCCATAAATTACTTCTTTATTCGGAAAGCTCTTCTCTCTGCATATTGTGAGCAGGGAATACATACCTTAACTGTTTCCTCTTTATCATTGATGTATTGTCTTAGTGGTTTGACCTTTCTTTTGCAAATCGTGCATTTATTAGTAAAAAAAGTAAAAATAGACACTGAACTCACCTTCATCACATCTTCTTTTAGAGAATCTTTCATTAATTTATAGAATATTCATGGGCTTAACAATTGGTTTCCTAAATGTCCCCTCTTTTGTTGTGCACGCATAAAATATCACAATCAAAAACAAAAAAAGGCGGCGAGTGTATGGGATTATTTATTAACACTAGTGATCATCCAGATGTTTACAAAAATGAACAACCACTTTACGAAACAAATCAGCTTTTTTCGCGTAATGATTATCTTTCCGAGTTACTGATTGAACAACAAAAGCCAATGCTACCTTAAAACAAGCTGTAGAGAACCTTGGGGTCGCATATCTCAACCAAGAGGAATCTCGGGTAAGCCAGTGGAACCATGTAGACGATCAGCTGAATATTTTAAGAAAAAATGACCTCCAACAAAAAGATTTTGAAAATAGTGTGATAATGTGTTTGCATACTATTAATGAAAAAAACACAGAAATACAGACTCTATTAAATGAATTCAAAATAGAAACAGCGGAGAAAATGACTAAACAAGAAGAACTATATGGAGGTGTCTTCCTGCGCTTGGACAATCAGGAAGCACTAATTGAAAAAATTTCACGTCAGCTAAATCATATTCGCTCGATTCTCTTTGAAAGGACTAATTATTTAGCGACAAAAATAGATGACGGTTATAAAATTACCTCATCGTATGTCTACAAATTAATGACTGGCTCTGATCAACCATTAACATTTTTCTTAATGAATCAAAAAGATGAAGAAAATAAAAAAATCGCTGAATAACTGGAAGTAAATAGAAAAGATTCACAGCTGCTAATAGCTGTGAACCTTTCTTACTTAAGGAATGAACGGTTTTGTTAAAACTCGGCTTTTGTAAAAATATCTGTGAGTATAGGGACAATTTGCTTTTTACGTGAAACAACACCCTTTAATATTGCTGTGTTGTTGGAAAGTTTCACTTGATACGCTTTTTCAACAGCATTTATTTTGCTTCCTAAGGCTAAAACAACGGAATCGTTTGTTAAAATATCAGTCACAACAAACAAGAATAAATCTAAGTTCTTTTTCGCGATGACATACGTTATTGCAGCCTCTAATTCCACCTGAAGTGCTAGCACATCATTGGTGTCAACGGCATTGACCTGAGCAATTTCTACCTTGCTTGTGCCCATTTCAAATTCCTTCGCATCAAGTGTGATCAATTCTTCAATAGTCTTACCACTTAAATCTGCTCCGGCTTTAAGCATTTCTAGCCCGTAGCTCTGTGCGTCAACTCCAGCAATTTCTGCCAATTCACGGGCTGCTGCCACGTCCTCGGCCGTGAGCCCGTCGAGGGCCCCGGCTTCGACCACCTCGACCCCGTCCATCGCCTTCGCCATCTCGCGCGCGAGGCCGTCCGCGCGCGGCGCCTGGCCGATCGTGAGAAGCCCGACCCGTCTCGCCACGTCCATCACCTCCGCCCCCGGTAGAGGACCTCGAGCCCCACGATCCGCTCGGTGACGAGGACCACGACCGTGGCC
>JAIMAD010000180.1 GCA_023512145.1 Bacillus sp. (in: firmicutes)
CTTTTTGCATTTTTTTAAGTGTATCTTTTGCCAGGTCAGTCATCTCTTTAGAAAGATGCTGGTTTAATTGCGTAACTATTTTTTTCTCATTTAAGCGATCTTTCGGATATTCAATAATATTCACTTTCCATTTTAAATCCAGCTTAACCGTAATTTGATTGCCCGATTGAATTAATACTTTCATTTTTTGCTCTGATTTGTCTACATTAAAGGTCATAAAGTCATAATTGTTTTGATTATCATTCCGGATATTTATTTTTCTGGTGAATCTCGTCTCTTTCCCTTTTTGGTCTTTCAACAATAAATACATTTTCGATTCATCTGGGCTCAGTATGCCTGTAAATTGATGGTTATGAAACATGGCAACACTGGAAATATCCACACGTCCTCCTTTTTCCACAAGGTATGGAAGAACAAAATCTTCTCCAGGATCCATCATAATAGGGTAAATCTTTTCAATGTTCACCTTGGGAACTGTTGTAGTCTCTTCTTTGCTCTTGATTAATTCATCAATTTCTTCTGAGATCAAGACATTCCCAACTTTTCTAAGGGAAAATATATCTGCCGCCTTCCCTTTCGTCACTCCGATCCTGGCGTTCAAGGCACTTTTGGGATCGCGGTAAAGAGTATCGAAGATCGGATAAATATCTTGTTTTGCCATTTCTTCTCCAATGAGTATAATCCGATTTTTATAAGCACGAAGATGCCGTGATATCCGATCGTCTGCATTATCCTGAGCTTCTATTGTGGTATTGCCCTCTGTGAAAATAATATCGTTTTTAGGACTCTGTTGTTCGCCAGCAGGCACGTCCCGTATGACCAAGGTGGTTAGAAGCTTTCCATTCGGCGCGAGATCAAACCCTCCTCCATAAATCAAACGAGCATTCTTTAAAAGATCTTGGTCCCAACATCCAGTCATGAATAGGAGGATGAAAATAACAGCGCATAAGCAGTAGATCCTTTTCACTGGTTTACGTCCTCCTTTTTCTAATCAAGTACGTAATACAAAGCAGGATCAAAGGAAGTCCAACCACTAAAGTATAATGAGAAATCCTAAGCATTCGATCGTAGAAATCGCTGATCTTTGGATCTTGAGCCATCATAGCCAGAATAAAGAGTATGAACATGGCATAGGGGACAGCCTTTTTATGTTCGCCTCGGTGAAAAAAGCGCCCCAGTCCAACCGTTGCCATGTATATCCAAGAGACCATGGAAGTGCTAACAACAAAGACCCATATCGATAAAAAAATCAAATCGATCCGTTGAATGAGCTGAAAAGAAGAACCTTTCAGCATGTAAAGGACAGGTTCCATTATCACGGACATGACAGCCGGGCTGAAAATGATTAAACAGGTAAACACTTCAAATGCGTAAAAAAGTGTAATCACCATATTCCCTAAAGAAGCTGCCTTTAATTTCCCGCCGCTTTTCCCTTCAACAAATGGGTAACTCACCAATATAATTTCGTACCCAATTAAAGGAAACAATGCTTCATTCGCTCCTTTGACGATTTTCCCCCATCCTGCTTCCGTTATAGGAAAAATGTAACTGAAGTTCACATTGACATAAGCCATCAAGGATAATACCACCATCACAATAATTGTTAACGAAGAAATGACAAACAGTCTGGCAATCACTCGAAGGTTTTCTATAGCCAAATACATACAGGTGAGAAGGGTGAGAATTAATAATGCCCATCTAGGCGTTCCTTGCAGTACCCACCTTTCTACGACATCTGCAAATTTGGCTAGAACCGTTCCAGCAGTAAGCAGAAAATAGCTAATATAAGCAAAGCAAAGCAGATTACCAAGAAATTTCCCGGTAATCTTCGGTAAGAAACTGTATATCGTATCGGAAGGAAATTGTTTGCAAAGAGCCCACAGAATCAAAATAATGACTTGTATAGCCAATCCGGCGATTAAAACAGAAATCCACCCTCCCCCCTTGGAGATTGCTTGCACTTTATTAGGAAGCGATAAAATTCCAACCCCCACTTGGGACTGAATAACAACAAACATGAACTGCCCTTGGGTAATTCTACTCTTTTCCGGGATCATCCTGTTCCCACTCCCTTGAATTTCTTTCTTGATTAAGCCTTTTTGGATGCGGATCATGGGGGCGTTGATTCAAACTCCAGATAGGAAAACGTATAAATGTATCCTTTAAATCTTTCATTCGAAGAGGCATGACAGGCGCAAAATAAGCTGTACCAAAGGACTCTAACTTACATAAGTGAATTAGGATGAATAGGATGCCAAACATAATCCCGATCAAACCGAACATCGAAGAAAGGATCATGAGCGGGAAGCCCAAAATACGAGTTGTTAAACTTATTTCATTAGATGGTGCGACAAACGAAGAAATAGCCGTTAAGGCGACGACGATAACCATGGGATAGGAAATCAATCCAGCTCGTACGACCGATTCACCGATGACCAAGCCACCAACAATGCCGATGGTTTGACCTACTCGGCTCGGCAAACGAACTCCTGCTTCACGTAGTACTTCTAAAGTAAGTTGCATAATTAAAGCCTCCACAATAGGTGGAAATGGAACCCTGTCTATACTGCTTTTTACTGAATAAACCAAATTTTCCGGAAGAATTTCAGGGTGAAAGCCAATAATCGCAATATATAAAGCAGGTATTAAAGATGCGATAATAAAACTAGTCAAGCGAAGCAATCGAATAGACGATCCGACCATCCACTTTCGGTGATAATCATCCGGGCTTTGATAAAAGGAAAAGAAAGTCACCGGTAAAATCAGTGCAGATGGGTCTCCATCAGATAGAATAGCTACACGGCCTTCCATGAGATTAGCTACCACCCGATCCGGTCTTTCCGTAAATAAGATTTGCGGAAATAGAGAAAATGGGTTATCTTCAATTAATTCGGTAATGAATCCGGGCGAGAAAATGGTATCCATCGAAATGGAACTAATTCTATGATCCACTTCTTTAATCAGATCCGGATTTGCCAGGTCCTGCATATAGAGAAGAGCTAATTTTGTATTGGTTGCCTTTCCAACCTGGTAATAACGAACGACCAGATTCGGATTCATAAGGCGTTTTCGAACAAGATAAAGATTCGTCATGAGGTGCTCTATAAAACCATCATGAGCACCGCGAATAACCCCTTCGTTCTCTGGCTCCATGATACTTCGTTTATAAACTGCAGTTACATCGACAACATAAACTTCTATGGTACCTTCGAATAACAATACGCATTTTCCTTGGATTAAGGCATGAAGAACCTCGCCCAGATCCGATTTTTTCGTAATCTCCAAAGAAGTAATGACATTATCCAGGGTTCCTTCTCTTTTTTTTTCTATAGGCTGGATGATTTCATTTTGAATTCTTTGTTGATCAGTTAAGGATTCAAAAAAGACAATGAGACCCTCCAATTGATTAAACCTAATGCTCCGCCATTTCAAATCACTTGAATGAAACAGCTGGTTTTTAATGTATTCCACATTTTTTTCTAAAGAAGAAAAAACATTCATTTCCATTTGTGGTTTTTTTTCTTTCTGTTTATTCGAAAACAATTTTTTTACAAGATCCATCATGCTACTCCACCTAGGTTCAATCCAATTTTTATTAATTTAACCAATAACAAGGGGATTATTCTTGATGATGCCGATGAAATTGTAAATCCTAGCAACTGTAGCCATATGGCTTGGCTACAGGACTCTGGAGGAAAAGCTAAAAAATGTTCACAAAATATCCAGAAATTAAAGGTGGACGAATTGCTATAATATCAAATGAATGTTGTTAGATAAAATGAAACTTTTGAATGACCTCGACCTAGAAGGAGGTTTCTAAGGACAACTAGAAAAGTAGAAAGCGGATATAAAGAATCAATTATTCATAAAAATCAGAATTTTTATTATGAAAAGAGTGCTATTATGAATGAAACGAATCAGCTTCAGCGAAGGTTAAAATTAAGGCATGTTGTAGCAATTGGAATTGCGTATATGTCGCCCTTTGCGGTGTTTGATACTTTTGGAATTGCCTCAAATGTATCTTCAGGACATGTACCTGCTGCCTATATAGTCGTTTTTATTGCTATTCTTTTTACCGCTTTGAGCTATGGAAACAAAAGGGCAACGACCCATTCCGTTAGCAAAACTGGCCTCCACCCCTTGGATAGGCATGACGAAGGAATGATAGGGCTTATGACCCGTTGAGACATGGGAGGGAAAGCATCCAGGGGCGGCGTGGAGAATATGTACATTAAATGGTAAAATACGGAGTTTTATATGACTTCTTTATTTAACTATGCCTTCACGAAGCCAAAATGAACTGAACTCATTTCCTTTAACCGTTACTATATTTTCAAGGGTTATGAAATCCTGCGAATAAGTGAGCATTCGAGAGATATAGCTATCTTACTGAGGGAGTAGAAGAATCAAAGAAAATATTGTCCTTATTACAAAGAATCCCTGCACTTAGTTATTTCGTTTGGTTTTAACGTTCTGCTTTTGACATCTATAACACGCCACTCCATACTATTTTTATTACTAAAAGTGATAGTAACTAAATCATATGGGAAATCGTGGGCACCTTCAAATGTTGTTAACTGCACGTTGACATTATAGTAGCTGTAGGTTTTGTGTTCTATCTTCTTTTTGATTTGGAGAATCTGTTCGCAATAATACTGCTTCGGTTTGCCGAAATGTTTTTCGATTGCTTTGTCGATGGATGGAAAAGGAAAAGTGAGGATGACATCATCACGCAACTGTATTTCATTTTTTGTTACAGTTTCGGCTTGGACGGAAGAATAATAGAAAAGAGTCATGCTAGCAATTGAAACAACAAGTGTGTCTAAAGTCAATATTTTTTTCATTTATTATCTCTCCTTTACCATTTGTCTGTGCAATATAACCCATTTAATGTGGTTCATCATAAAATCGATTTTCTACTTGTGAAGGGATGTACTTAAACTACCGTGTAAGAACGTGATTTTCTTACATTTTCTGTGGTGAGGCTTTGCTTCATGAATGGCTAACGGGTGCGTTTCTACAATATGCGGAGACGTTTTTCACTAACGTCACAGGTTGAATAAAAGTAATGGAAATTTTAAAACTGATACTAGTATGTAAACGTCTTAAATATAGATGGAGGTTTTGTTAATGAGTAAGAATTGGTCTTTAATATTATTTTTTAGTGTTATATTAGTTGCTTGCAATAATCAAACAATTAAAAAGCCTGAAATAAATCTAGGAAATCCAACTTCTGAAGAAACACCAGCAAGGAATGATGATGTTGATGTTGATATCATTGAGGTTGAAGATTCTATGGATTTAGAAAATGTTTTGGATACCGAAAGATTTATACACTTGTTAGAAGCCAAAGGCTATATGGTCATTAAACCTAAATTAGAAAATGGAACTCCTCACACTTTCTTTTCAGTGTACCCAACATCCTATGAAGTAGATCAAAAAGGAATAGGTATATTTGAATATAAAAATGAAGAAGATGCAAAAAAGGATTCTAAAACGATTTCAAAGGATGGTGGTATCATTGGCAACACAATAATTGATTGGATTGATAAACCGAATTTCTATCTAAAGGGGAAAATTATTGTTAGTTATATTGGGTCCGATTCTAAATTACAAAAGGATTTAGACGGAATACTTGGAACATCAATTACGAACTAACCTTCTAAATTTATTAATTTTTTTATTCAATAAACGATTCAAGAGTTGAACAAGGAGCATTAAAGGAAGCTCCTTTTTCTTATTAAAACTTATATTGTGAGTTTGTGAAGAATACTACTTACACTAACGGGTTGCTTAAGTTTTAAAAGGTATTGCTACGGGAAATCCTTTTCTTATTGTGCAAACGAGGCAGTTTAGTGCAATTATGCAGTTAGGCAACCAGGGGCGTGGTATTTGCTTGAACCAGGTGTATAAACGTTTGCATTTGCCCTCCCATAACGAAAGAATCTCCAACAGAATGCTGGAGATTCTTAAAATTATTTTTTAAATTTATCAGGAAACTGCTTTACAACTCCCTTAGTGATAGTATCTGCCATTAGGATTATATGTGTGACCCCTTCGTCAATTGAAACAATTCTTGCATTCCAATCTTTTGCTAAACTTGCAGATAAATCATTTGTCACTAATTTCAGATGCATATCCAGCAAATTTTTTAGATCTTCATTTTTCAAATAGGGGTTGGCACCGCTAAGGAAAGCTGCTATTTCTTCAGCATTGCTATACCATTCTTTGTTTAGCTGATTCACCAATGCTTCATTTCCGCTTTTAGCACCATCGACAATCTTTCCCGCAATAACAATATGCTCCTTAAGCAAATCCGTAAGTTTGTTCCCAGCTTTCTCTCCGTATACTGGCTTTACAGCATTTCCAATATCCTCCTGATTTTTCAGAAGCCTAGTCAGTACCTGTTTTTGATCCTCCGCTGCTGCTGTTGTTGCACTTGTAATATAATTACTTGTCCACAATACATGATCAATCCAAAGTCTCCTGAATTCATTTTCGAACTTTACCTCAGATTGGCTAATGCATTGTACCTGCGGTTTAGCGTAGGCACTTGTTCCAGCCACCATGTTTAAAGGAAATAACAAAATAAATCCCATCAACAATAATTTTTTCATAAAACCTTCTCCTTCCAAAGTTAAAAAGCACCCTTTTTATTATTGATATATGGGATTTTTTTATACCTAAAAATGGTTCTACTTATCCTGTTTATCTGCAGCGTACCGAAGGGCAGACCAAGCTTCTGTCAGGATGAGATGGCCAGCATTGAATACACTTTCCAGGCTTTCCCCGTGTGGTCAAGTGTCCGTCCTAAACTGTGCATTCTTATCTGCTAAAAAAATAAAACGATCGGGTTTGATATCTCCCAATCGTTTTATCTTTTCTTTTCTTTTAAATGGCTTGACGTGCATCCATTGGTAGATTAACTTTCACTTCAAGTGGAGGATGGAACTCGTTTTCCATTTTTGAAACGACAACAGTGGCAACACCATTTCCAATTAAGTTTGTTATTGCTCGTGCTTCTGACATGAAGCGGTCAACCCCTAGCAACAGAGCAATACCTTCAACAGGAATCATTGGGAAAGCTGCAAGGGTTGCAGCTAATGTGATAAAACCAGAACCCGTTACTCCTGCGGCACCTTTTGAAGTGAGCATTAGTACACCAAGTAACGTAATCTGCTGCATGAACGTCAAATCAATCCCGTATGCCTGGGCGATAAACATAGCAGCCATCGATAAGTAAATAGCAGTTCCATCTAAGTTAAATGAGTACCCTGTTGGAATAACCAATCCGACAACAGACTTAGAACATCCGTAGTTTTCAAGGCGCTCCATCATTCTCGGTAAGGCGGATTCAGAGGATGAAGTTCCCAGAACTAGCATTATTTCTTCCTTTATATAAGCAATAAACTTGAAAATACTGAAATTATAGTACTTTGCGATGAGTCCTAGAACAACGATGACAAACAAAAACATTGTAATATAAACGGATCCCATTAACTTTCCTAGTAATACGAGTGATCCAAGTCCAAATTTACCGATCGTATATGCCATGGCACCACCAGCAGCAATTGGTGATACTTTCATAATCATGTTAACTACGCCGAAGAATACATCTGTTAGTTTTTCAAATAAAGCAACAACTGGTTTGCCCTTTTCCCCCATTGCGGCCAATGATAGACCGAAAAGGACCGCGAAAAACAGGATTGGTAGTAATTCTCCCTTAGCCATTGCACCAACAATATTATCTGTAATAATTCCTAAGATAAAATCCATTGCTCCATGGCCCGTTTCTTTTGCCTGTTCAGTAAATTGACTAATGTCCCCACCTTCAACTGCAGAAGTGTTAAAGCCTTTTCCTGGTTTAACAATATTGACTACGATAGCGCCGATTGCCAGTGCAAGGGTAGAAACAATTTCAAAATAAAGGAGCGCTTTTCCCCCGATACGCCCAACCTTTTTGAGATCGCCCATACTGCCAATTCCAATGACGACTGTAAAAAAGACAATTGGGGCAATAACCATTTTAATCAATTTTATAAATACATCTGCTAAAACTTTAAGCTTTTCACCGAATTCTGGAAAAAAGAAACCAATTAATATCCCTAGAATAATCCCAATTATCACTCGAACGGTAAGATTTTTAAAATTAATTTTCATGTTTCATCCCCCAACTTAATTTGTTAACGCTTTCCCCATTAGTATTATTTCTATAATAACCGACAATTTCGAAAATATAGACTTATGGTGATATTGTTCTTTTTGTTCATTTTGGTCTTGGTTTTTTTATAAGACTGAAAAGTAGTATTCTGT
>JAIMAD010000181.1 GCA_023512145.1 Bacillus sp. (in: firmicutes)
AAGTGCTCGAATGTCGCTAAGGATTGGTCGATGATTTTAACCAGATAATACTAAAACCGTAGTCAATTCCATTAAAAGTGTTCTTAGTATTTTTGGAAGCAAGAGAACCGTCCCCATGCTTCGCAAGAGAACCGTCCCCATGCTTCCAGACCCATGCTTCCCCCTTGCAGAAATACCTATGTTTACCATCAAATTACTGCTAGAATAATAGTCGTGAAAAGTAGTTTCGTTTTTTGGTTTCATTCAAACTTAAAAAATTGGATTTTAGTAGACTAATAGGAGCTGAGCAACTTTGAAGAGTTGGAGAATTAGGGCGATTTCATTAATGATTACACTCGGAATTATAAGTACGATAGGATTTCTTGTACCGTCTACTTCTTATGCCGAGAGTACTAGACTATTAAATGCACCGCTTATTTCGCAATTACCTGAGTTAAAGAATGGATGTGAGATTACTAGCTTAGCTATGCTCCTTCAATACAAAGGAATTAATGCGAATAAAATGGTCCTTGCTACTCAAGTGAAAAAAGATCCTACCCCTTATCGTATAACGGGAACTGCTACATACTGGGGTAATCCAAATACTGGTTTTGTTGGGGACATTACTGGTCGTACTAAGGGTTATGCTGTGTATCATGGCCCTGTTTATGAGTTAGCAAACCAATATACAAATGCAATCGATTTAACGGGAAGTTCGTTCGATGTAATTTTGCAACATCTTAGCAGAGGGAAACCTGTTTGGGTGATATCAACAAGTTACTTTGATACTGTACCCAGCAATCAGTGGCTAACTATACAAACGCCAACAGGTCCGCTTCGAATGACTTTTCATGAGCATAGCGTACTTCTTACCGGATATGATAAGGACTACGTGTACTTCAATGACCCTCTTGCTAATAAAAAAAATCGTAAAGTTTCCCGTGCGGCCTTCATTAGAGGCTGGGAGCAATTTGGAAGACAATCAATTACATATGGATCGTCAAGAGGTATTATCGATAACCTAGATTCAGGTATGAGTCTAAAAGGGAGTTACAACATAAAGGGCTGGTTTTTGGACGAAAGTGGTGTATCAAAGCTAGAAGTTCTGGTTGATGGAAAAGTGGTTGGTCAAGCTACCTATGGTGATACGAGACCTGATGTACGAAAAGCTTACCCAGATTACAATAATGGGAATGCAGGGTATCATTATACACTGGACACGACACGTTTGAGCAATGGAAGCCATAAGATTACAGTGAGGGAAACAGGAAAAAACGGTCAGATAAACACATTATCTGAAAAATCCGTGCGCGTTTCAAACTCAAGAGGAATGATAGATAATCCAGTTTCAAATTCAAAAATCAAAGGGGAGTATAACGTAACTGGTTGGTTTCTGGACGAAAGCGGTGTATCTAAGCTAGATGTATTGGTGGACGGAGTAGCAGTAGGACAGGCGGTCTTAAATGTTTCGAGACCGGATGTAAGACTGGCGTATCCGGAATACAATAATAGTAATGGTGGTTACCATTATGCCTTAGATACCACTAAACTAGTGGATGGTAAGCATACCATTACAGTTAGGGAAACTGGAACGAACGGCTCGGTAATGACATTGCCTGGAAAAACCTTTACGGTGTCAAACATCAAGGGGTATATGGATAATCCAGTTGCAGATCTGAAGCTTAAGGGAAGCAGTAATGTATCGGGCTGGGTTTTGGATGAAAGTGGAGTCTTAAAGCTAGACGTATTGGTGGACGGAGAAGTAGTAGGACAGGCGGACTATGGAGATCCAAGATCTGATGTAATAGAGGCGTATCCGGAATTCAATAATGGGAATGCAGGTTATCATTATGTCCTAGATACAACGAAGTTAACTAATGGAAGACATACCATTAAAGTGAGGGAAACCGGAACGAACGGTCGGGTAACGACATTTCCACAAAAAACCATCACGATTACCAACATCGTCAGAGGAGTTATGGATAGTCCTGCTAAAAATATGAGTGTAAAAGGGAGCAAAAACGTATCGGGTTGGTTTTTGGACGAAAGTGGTGTCTCAAAGCTAGAGGTATTGGTGGACGGAAAAGTAGTAGGACAGGCGGTCTATGGGGATACAAGACCGGATGTATTAAAGGCATATCCGGAATACAATAATGAGAATGCTGGCTACCATTATGCCCTAGATACAACGAACATAGCGGATGGAGAGCATACCATTACAGTGAGGGAAACCGGAAAAAATGGCAGGGTAACAACATTGCAAGAGAGAACTATGACGATTTCAAACGTCAGAGGGTATATGGATAATCCAGTTGCAGATATGAAGATAATAGGAAGCATTAACGTATCGGGCTGGTTTTTGGACGCAAGTGGAGTGTCGAAGCTAGACGTATTAGTGGATGGAGAAGTAGTAGGACAGGCGGTCTATGGGGATACGAGATTGGATGTATTAAAGGCATATCCTGAATTCTTCAATGAGAATGCTGGCTACCATTATGCCCTAGATACAACGAACTTAGCGGATGGAAAACACACTATTACAGTGAGGGAAACCGGAATGAACGGGCGGGTAACGACATTGACAGAAAGGGTTGTGACCATTTTTTAGTTCGGTGCACGGTCATGCACAGAACAATCTTATTTCAAAAATTGCTTCATATAGTTATTTTTGAGGGTACATTTTCTTGGTTTAGTACTATGCATTATCTGAAGGAAGATCCGTTTTGGGTCTTCCTTTCTTTATTGTCTTTATTCAATCCCAACTCTTTAATATCAAGTGAATAGTGCATCCCTTCCATACGGAGATCTTTCTTCTATATAGATCTAGGTGCAAGAGAAAGGGGGGAGCATGTCGTAAATGTAATTGTGTAATAACTCCTTTCATAGGAAGGGGGTAGTATTTTTGGAATGGAACCCCTTTTACCAAATATTTTTCTTTCTGATTTTTAGATAAAATTTTGAAATGGCAGGGACTCAAGCGTTTTTAACCAAAGGTTTAATTAAAGGTGAAAAAGAGAAGGAATGGTCGATGTCTATGCTTTCATTGAACAATAGTTATTCCTCGTTAACTAATTTTGAGAAATCTTCTAAAAGAGAGTATCGCTTTTTAGTTCCTCATTGCTTCCTTCAAATAAAGTAGAAAACTAGTAAGTTGTACCAAATATAGGTGCAATTTGAATTAGGAGGTCCTAGGTGGAAAGAACCGTTTCTTTGCTGAAGAGTAGTAAATGGTCAAAAAAAAGTCTATTAACTCGAATGATGTCTACGTAAGGAAACGATTACTTGAAAGGGGGTGAATTCTTGCACTTCCGATATTTTCTTATATCATTTGGGCTCATGGTTGGAGCAGCGATGTTTTTACCAGACCATGTTTTTGCCGAGAAAACGGTACATAGTGGACAGCAGAGTTCTCAAAAGAGTTCTGTAAAAGCTACTACACTAGTAAAAACGGAAAACGTAGCGGTAAAACCCGGCGTTCCGGCACAAGCTGAAAATGTAGAAGCTTTGATAAAACCTGCGGAGGTATCTAAACCCGCTCAAGCTGAAGCAAAACAGCAGTCGGCTAAAATTACTCTTCCACAAGCAGCTTCAGAAAAACTAGCTGTAACATCACAAAATTTTCCGGATCAGGCAAAGGGTAACGGGCAGTCTGCCTTAAAAAAGACTGAGAAGGCCGTTAATCCTGGGACTGAAAAAGCGGCAGTTGTCCAGGAAAAGTATAAACCGCCGACTAATAATGCTGCAAAACATTCTTTACAACAAATCGATACCGAAGTGGAAAATAGATCGCAACCTTCAAGATTGGACAAAAAGTATGGAACAGAAGGAGAAGGTTCACGCTTATCGGTATCAAAAAAGGAAGATAGGATTGAAACACTTGTGTTGGATCCGCAAAAAATGGGACAGTTCCCAGCCAACAAAGAAAAGATTCCAACGGTCAACCAGGTGATGAACCCAACGGAGCGTACGAACAGGTCTGGGGGGCAATCAAATGATCGGGTCAGTAACGGATTAAAAACAATAAGCTTGCTGGATATAACGTTTAAATGGAATAAAAACTATGAAGTCAAATTTATTCGGTCTTACCTTTCCAGACAAGTATTGTTGAATAATCAATGGGTTAATGCACCATCGTTACCACCGCCGAAGGAAGCTCCTGTATTAAAAACCGTAAACCGCAGCTAAAAGCCACGGAACACGAAAATAAAAGGAGCGAATTATAAATGAAACATTACCTTAATCCTAATATACTTGCTAAATCTTTTGTACTTGCTGGAACATTGACGTTTGGAGCTTTTTCTGTTGGACATTTAACTGAGGCTGCAGGCCCAGATAAGGCTAAAGCGGAGCTAATAGTTCATGTTAATGGAACAAATAGTGTAAATGCGAACGTAAAAGCAAAGCTTGTTGTGCCTGCTGCACCAGTAGTAAAAGCGCAGCCTAAAGCAGAAGCAAAAGCAATCGTAAAGCCTATAGAAGAAAAAGTTAATAAATCTCAGGCGAGTGTGCATGCTAGCGAAACTGCAAAAATACATGCTGCACCAAACTCAGCTGTTCAGGGCAAGGTCGAACAAGCTGAAGAAGTGGTTCCAGTTGAAGAAATTATTGAAGAAGCACCGGTTCAAGAACCTGCAGTAGAAGAAGTAGTTGATCTTGAAACGGAAGTAATTATAGAAAATCAAGACCCTGCTACCGATACTGATACCGACTCAGAAGGCGAAGAAACCAAGGATCTTGATGCTGATGTAGCAATAAAAATAGAAGATGAAGAAGCTGTAGTAGAGGAAGAGACAGATATTGATTCTGATACTGCAGTAAAGCCAGAAGAAGATGCCGATGATAATTCTGATTCAGAGGAAGTTACTATTGTCCCAGATGCTGTAGTAAAAACAAATGAGGACGAAGAAGATGCTGATACTGAAGAAGTAACGGAAGAACCAGCTGAAGAGGTAACTGATGTTGTGTCTGAAGAAGATGCAGAAGAAGTTGCACCTGAAGAAGATACAGAAGAAGTAGAAAAGGTAAACCCTTCTGCTGCTAACAAAACAAACGCTCAAGCTAGCGTTCATGCAAACGACATGGCTAAAGAACATGCAGCAGCAAATTCTGCTGTATTAGCTGGAGCTGAAGTTGTAGTTGAAGAACCAGCTGAAGAGGTAACAGATGTTGTATCTGATGAAGTGACAGAAGAGACTGCTGAAGTAGTAACTGAAGAAACTACAGATGAAGTTGCAACAAAAGAATAATCTACTATCTAAAAGAAACCGAGGGATTTATTTCCTTCGGTTTTTTCTTTGGTTGCTGAGTCACTAGCCGATAATTACCTAAAGTTGTGAAATAGTTAATCAAAGTAGACGGTGTGGCACCAGACCGGACCCGATCGTTAACATGTTAACCTAAAAAATTACAGGAGACATTCTAGTCTAGATCAACACAAAGTAATGATTACATTTTGAAAAAACAAAAAAAGATTCGGCTAAATGCCGAATCAAAAAATAAAAAAAATAGGGGTCATGAAAAGCTGTTCTCTTCATGTATTTATCTTACCCTTAAATGATGACTAGAAGATGAATAAAGGATTAAATTTATATTACTATTACATAACGTTCAGTGTCTGTGTGTTTTTTTGAAGAGTAATTGGATTTTAGACTGATATAAATTACTACACACCTTCTAGTATAATCGAAAATCCCAACAAAAAAGGCTGCGCTTGTGTTAGCACAACCCTCGTTCAATGACTATTCAAGGTACCTTTTAAAAATAATGAAAAAATATTATGTAGTATGGGTAAAGAATATCTCTCTTTGGGCAAACTGTTTAACACTGCAATTTCTTAAGGTTATTGAGGGTTTTTTGATCTCAGTCCTCTTGACCTCAAATGCAGAATACTATATTTCGTTTGCTAGAAAAGTCACTAAGGCACTAAGTAGGATAGAACAAATTATTATAGTACTATAAAGAAGGATTTTGCTCCTCTTTTTCTTCAGCACTAATTCTTCCGGAGTTAGCCAATAATTTTTTGTCATCAATATTCCCCTTTTTTCTTTTGATGGTAGCTGGCTGACTTTGTCACAAAAACAGAAGTCCCTCTAGCTTTGCGTCATCACTTTTCAGTGATTTTGCCCTTAAATTTGACCAATTTTTATTATACACCTAAACACTATGAAAAGCATTACTAATTCATAGTACTGTGGAGGGGGTAGACCGCAACTAGGGAAATATCCTAAATAATTGAAATGGTCGTAGTTTCTTAAATAAGCATCATTTTTTACAATTTCCCTTTTTCATGACTACCAACGTAGTCCAAACTAAACTTGTTTAGGTAACTTTCTCTCCCCTTAGTAACAAGTAGGACAAACAATATATTCCAGCGAACGTGGTACATCGGGTGAAGGTGTTAGAGGAATGTGTGATATTGGACATTTTCACTCCAGTTCGTCAAGATTTATTGCAGGGATAAAAAGTAGGGAAAGGCCTAGCCAGCCTCTCCCTACTTTTTTTGGATACCTTTTACTTCACCTTTTGTTTGCAATATAATAAAACTATAGTATAAATTTTAGTCATTTTTACTACTGAGATTAATAAAGCGTTGCATTGTTTTTGATCCGAAAGAACAAGAGGAAAGGAGTTTTACCGTATGAGAAATGAACTAGTAGATTTATTACAAAGCCACCGATCGATTAGAAGATATACTGACCAACCAATTCCAAAAGAAATACTAGAGGAAATTTTAACTTCAGCCCAGTGGGCACCTTCATCCCATCATGTACAGTCTTATAGCATTATTGTTGTTGATGACCAAGAGAAAAAGAAAGTCCTTTCTGAAGTTGCCGGGTCACAAAAGTATATTGAAGCTTGTCCGATCTTTTTAGTATTTTGTGCTGATTTTTATCGCCTAAGCTTAACCTCTGAAATGTGGGATACCAAATTTGAAATAAACGAAGTTGAAAATGTAGTAGTTGCAGCGGTTGATACAGCGCTAGCGGCAGAAAATGCTTTACTCGCTGCGCGTTCTTATGGACTTGGCGGTGTCATGATTGGTGGAATCCGTAATAATCCAGCTATAGTAACAGAATTGCTGGGATTGCCGAATTATACAATTCCGATTATGGGGATGTGCTTAGGTTACCCTGATCAGGAGCCTTTGCAAAAGCCAAGAACCCCAAAGGACATTGTTGTTCATTATAATCAATATCAACAAAAAGAAGAAATAGTCAGAGGACTAAGAGTATATGAAGAAACGTCTGCAGACTATTACAAACAGAGGACAAATGGAGCGCGTGAAGAAGGGTGGACAAAACAAATGGCCGACTATTTAAGTCAGCCGAGACGTGTTCACTTAAAGAATTTTATTAAAAAGCAGGGATTTAATCTTGAATAGATTTGCGGGGTAACCTAGTCTTGTCGTCAAACTAGTAAAAGTATTGTTTGCAAAACGTATTCTGAAAATTTATAATATAATAATATTACTTGTGCAACTAGTAATTCTTTAAGAAAGATAAAATCAACAAAATAGGGGGACGGTGTTGCTGTAGGATGGAATGTCGTTCTGATGAACGGAACGGAAGGAATAGCGGTAAAGTATTGCGAATAGGGAAATAATAGTATTTTATGTCCAAAAGGGAAACACGTCAATTTGCAAGAGCGCATTTACCATAAGGGGGAAAAATATGGAGACGAATAGTAACATGAACGGTGGATCTGAAAAGATTACCGGGTATCAGTGGAAAACTCTTTGGGCCTCAACGGTTGGTTATGCGATGGATGGTCTGGATATGATGATTCTTGCATTCACGATGCCACTAATTATTGCTTACTTTGGAATCAATGCAGCACAAGCAGGCAGTATTTCAACGATTACGCTTTTAGGGTCCGTTCTTGGTGGGATTGTCTTTGGAATTTTAGCAGATAAGTATGGACGTGTACGGGTGTTTACCTGGACTATTTTGATCTTTTCAGTCTTTACCGGTTTATGTGCGATCGCACCAAATCTTGAAACGTTATCATTATTTCGTTTTCTTGCAGGACTTGGACTTGGTGGAGAGTTCGGCATTGGAATGACACTTGTAAGTGAAACCTGGCCTAAAAAATATCGTTCACGGGCTACAGCCGTTGTTGCGACGGGCTTTCAGTTCGGAATCGTACTGGCAACATTGGCCGTATTATTCATCGCTCCGAAATTTGGATGGCAGGGTGTTTTTGTGGCAGGAGTACTGCCAGCAGTATTAGCCTTCTGGTCCCGAAGGAACTTAAAAGAACCAGAAATATGGGTGAAATTAAAAAATGAAAATAAGAACAAAATTGCGATTGGTCAACTATTT
>JAIMAD010000182.1 GCA_023512145.1 Bacillus sp. (in: firmicutes)
AGTTAGGATAAGTATACTAGTTATCAATAGTGTAAAATAAAAAAAGGCTGACAATTATGTGTCAGCCTTTTCAAACAACTTATTACTTTTTCTAAAAGTACGTGCTAGCTTTTAGCACATCTTTACGAAGTTTACTCCACATCGTAACCTTGGTCATCAATTGTTTCTTTAATTTTTTCTAAAGAAACCTCTTGAAGGTTATATTCGACATCAACAGTATTTGCTTTTAAATTTACCTTAACTGAACTAACGCCATTTAGTGTACCAACACTACCTTCTACTGCTTTCACACAATGATCGCATGACATTCCTTGGACGTTTAATGTAACTTTTTCCATTTTTAGATACTTCCTTTCTACTATCAGTCAATTTTATCATTAGCCTTTGATTGGTGGTAACAACCTCTCGGTCAACCATACATCCTTCATATGGGCTTCCAAAAGAACTTTCGGAACTTTGTTTTATGCTGGTTGGCTGTAATTTGTGTGATGACATCATCACACTGCCCAGTACAATATAAGTGTACTGTTTGAATGATTTGATTCTTCATTACAAACCCTCATATATCTAATTTAACCATACCCCCCTATCCTATGTAAATGTTTCGTTTTTATTTTCCTACTTATTTCTATCAGAATTCACAATAAATTCATAAGATAATCTTTCAGAAAAAAGGATTTTATTGATTATAAGGACCAATAAGTTAATGTATCAAAAATCCCCAATAGCAATATGATTATTCCCGAAATTCGTTGTATAACCGTACCAAACTTTCTCCCCTTTTTCATTAATGCACCACTTCCGTCAAAATACCAAATAAGGAAAATGACCAACAAAAGTGGTATAGCCGTCCCTATTGCAAATAATGGAGGGAGAATAAATCCATAAGTGCTTGACAATGCAATCGGCATTAGCGTTATAAAAAATAGAATAAACATAGTTGGACAAAACGCAAGTGAAAAACTAAATCCTAGCATAAATGAACCGAATATATTTTCGTGCTTGTACTCCTTACGCCCCTTAAATAAATTTATCGTTCCTTTTATTTTTATAAATCCTAACATATATATCCCAACAACGATTAATAGAGGTCCGATAACCTTCCGGAGCCATGGGAAATAAAGCGTAAGGTTTTGTTCAATTCCTTTTCCCATAAACCATACTAAACCACCTAATAATGTGAACGCGACTACTTTTCCAAAAGTAAAACTGAGAATATCCTTCCAAATAATTTTCTTTTGAATGGAACTGTTGCCGTAAAGTGTGACAGCACTAATATTGCCTGTAAGCTGGCAGGGGGCAAGCGCCCCCACAAGTCCTAGAACGATAGCAAAAATAATTGGCCACGACTCTAAACTATTTGCCATATTGAAAAATGGTTGACTTATATAAGAGCTTATTTGACTTAATAAATTATACATTTGACCACCTTAATCATTGTCGTAATAAAGGTAGAATAGCATAAAAAAATGCAGAACTTGTGTAGAATGCAGATTTTTTGAGAAACTAAACTCACAAGTGGATACTTGTCACCAAATTTCCATACTTTCAGTTTATTGCATTTTTGAAGGTCATTTTTACACTAGCATTAAACCTTAAACCGTAACAAATATAGTCATTCTCTCGGGGATTACTGAAAAAGTACCGCTTTAGAAAATAATGAGGAATCCCGTTAACAAACAGACAACAAAGAAACTAAACACCTATTTACAGTAGGTTTTTAGCTTCCTTCTCTTTAAACAGACTTTTTAAGTGCCCACTTCTCTTGATCGTATTTTTACGAAAAGGTAACTGTTACCCTATTTAACCCATATTCATTGTTTTGTTTGCTTTTTTACAAGACTAGAAAGAGTATTTATTTCCCTTCGAAGCTTTTCATTATCTAACATAAGATTCATCATCTTTTTATCCAAATCATTTGAAGTATGGGACTCATGTTTATGACCACCCATCATTCCTTCATACAAAAAATCATCATAAGAGAACATAGGAGCATCGGTAAATATTTTATCCATACCATTTTTAACTCTTTAGCTTATCAATATCATTTAAATCACTTTCCGGTACTTTCTCTTTAATGATGACTTTGGAGACATTAAAGAAAAAGGATCAATTATGGTTGTTACAGTGTCCGTGGTGGTGATGTTCCTGATGGCTGTCACCTTTCTCATCTGATTTTCCGCAATGACCACAACACTCTTTTGTTTCAGCAGTAATATACATTTGTGGATTGGATTCAAATTTCGCAAGACATGCAAGCGCACAGAAATAGTAAACTTCTCCTAAATAGGTTGTTTTGGGTGTTGAACTGTCGACATTAATCTCCATTTTGCACACCGGATCTTTTGCCACTTTACTTAAATACATTAGCAACGCCTCCTAAATTCTATAAATCTATTTCAATACTTATTCTGATATTGAAATATGAAGAACCTATGTGTATTTTAAGGCATTTCTGTTAACAAATTAATGGACAAAAAATAGCTTATGATGAAACTAAGCAAAAAAATGATCATAATTTCCAACATAATTCTTTCAAAAAGATAGACCAAGCTTTTTTAAGCAGTTCAGTTTGGGTGTGGAAAATGATCAAAAATCAGCAAATTTTCGTACTAAATGACAGTGCTTTTTTTATTATAGTGGAATTATTTCATTGCCCTTTGCCTATTCCAATTCTCTGAATCAAAGAATAACTATTGAATCAATCACAAAAACCGTGTGTTCTAGATTTTTCAAATAAAAAAAGAGCATCGGCTTGCCGATACTCTTTTTTCTTTATTATACAAGATATTCTATAATCCACATCTTAACTGTGCATTGCAGTTCGTGCAGGTATTACAGCCGCCGATTGCTTTTACTTCACCTTTACGGCAAACTGGGCACGTATTACCTACCTCAGAGCCAATTGTTACATTTGTTGAGCGAAGTTCATTAATTGTATCAACAAGAATAACATGCTGCTTTGGTTTTTCTTTAAACATAAATGAATCATCTGAACTGTTTTCTTCCGCTTTTAGCGTTAATACTTGTGAGTCACGTGATCCGTCAACGTAAACCGTTCCACCCTTTGCGCCCCCGCGGTACAATCGTTGGTAGACTTTTTCAACCTGTTCCACACTATAACCTTTTGGTGCATTGACAGTTTTACTGATAGAACTATCAATCCA
The DNA here is from genome assembly GCA_023512145.1 of Bacillus sp. (in: firmicutes). Classification (GTDB taxonomy): domain Bacteria; phylum Bacillota; class Bacilli; order Bacillales; family Cytobacillaceae; genus Neobacillus. The sequence continues at coordinate 3,168 of JAIMAD010000182.1, forward strand.
ACGCTGAATGATACATTGAACATCAACATGGGCTTCAGGTGATAGCTCCATTGCCGTCACGAACCAACTCGGAAGATTATTCAAGTCTGCTTCTGGATGCTGGTCCAAATACTCTTGAACGATATCTGCTTTCACTTCGATAAATTTACCAAGTCGCCCACTGCGGAAATAAGAGAATGAGAAATAAGGCTCTAATCCTGTAGAAACACCCACCAATGTCCCAGTGGATCCTGTAGGAGCAACTGTAAGTAAATGAGAATTTCTTATTCCGTTCTCTTTGATTGATTGGCGAATCTCTTCCGGCATTTTTTTCATAAAGCCTGTATCACTGAAGGCACTTCTTAATTGATTGGTTTCTTCAGGTGTTCCACCAATTAAGAAAGGAAAGCTTCCTTTCTCTTTAGCCAATTTGACAGAAGTTTTGTATGCAGTAGTGGCAATTGTTTCAAAAACTCGATCAATAAGTTTATTTCCTTTTTGTGAGCCATATTCTGTTTCACAATAAATAAGCATATCATGCAAGCCCATGACTCCAAGTCCCACACGTCGTTCACCAAGGGCCTGTTTTTTATTTTCTGCAAGAAAGTACGGTGTTGCATTAATAACGTTGTCCTGCATCCGTATGCCCACAGCAACTGTTTGTTTTAGTTTTTCAAAATCAACTGTTTTTGTTTTCTTATCAGCCATCTCCGCGAGATTCACTGCAGCAAGATTACAAACAGAAAATGGTGCAAGTGGTTGTTCACCACATGGATTTGTTGCGACGACTTGTTGCCCATAGGCTTTTGCGTTCGTCATGTCGTTGGCATTATCGATGAAAAATATTCCCGGTTCAGCTGAGTATGTCGAGCAAATATTAATTAGATTCCAAAGTTCTTTTGCTTTGAATTTTTTGTAAACACGTACTTTATGTCCACGTTTCTCCCACTCGCGCACATCGCCAACTTTATGCCAATCTTTATTGTAAACTTTCATTTCCTCTTGGGTATAATTTTCAACATATGGAAAACGAAGTTCATATTCACTATCTGTTTCGACTGCTTCCATGAAGTCCTTCGTTAAACAGACAGAGATGTTTGCACCGGTAAGGAACTCTTGATTATGAACCGTATAGTTACCACCGGTCAATAATTTTTCTTCAGCTTCAGCGATAATACTTTCGTCAAAACCACCAAACCCAGGAATGGTTTTATAATTGACAATCCCTTGGTACATTGCCGTTTCCTTGAGGGTTAGGGGTGTAAACTTAAGCTTATCCTTGGCATACTTTTTAATCGTGTCATCATTTGTATTTTCAATTAAAAAGCGGAGGATTTTTGGATTTTGCATTTTAGAAATAATAAATTCAATAATGTCTGGGTGCCAGTCTGCTAACATGATCATCTGAGCTCCGCGTCTTGATCCGCCTTGTTCAACCAAATGTGTTAATTTCGCAATATCATCCAGCCATGAAACCGAACCAGAGGACTTACCATTCACACCTCTTGCTAATGTGTTTCGTGGTCTTAGTGTTGAGCCATTGGTTCCAACACCGCCGCCACGGCTCATAATCTCCATCACCTGCTTACGATGATCTGAGATGCCTTCACGTGAATCTGGAACGAATGGCATGACGTAACAATTGAAAAATGTAACATCGGTATTTGCCCCCGCTCCATACAAGACACGTCCTGCAGGAATAAAGTTCATATTAACCAACTCTTGATAAAACTTTCCAAACCACTCGGTACGTTTCTCTTCTGTTTCTTCAACCGAAGCAAGACCAGTGGCATTACGTTTTGCAATTTGCTCATAAAACAGTTCCAAAGGTTTTTCAATAATGTCTAGTGATCTGATAATTACGCCTGTACTTGCCTCTTCAGGATCATCAAGGACACCCCTGAATTCCTCCTCGACCAAAACCTTGGCCTTTTTCTTTTCCCAGTCAATTTCGGTGATATATCCAAGTCCACGGGCAGGAAATTTCGGATCCTCTTTAATTGTTAGTACAACATAGTCTCCAGTAGAGAGGGTTATCTTTGCTGTATCTTTAAAAGTGTAGCGGTCTAGCATGACCAACCGCGAAACACCCTTGTGCAGTATTTTCATATCAGGGGTAACAGGGTGTACCTGGGGAAATAAGTGGATATCCTCATTCAACCTCCCAAAATCAATATTCATTTTTTGTCTAAAAACTACAGACATGAAAACATCTCCTTCAAAATAATAGCCTATACTACTTGCTAGGGCTCTTTTGCTATATCTAGTTGTTATATTATAAATAAGATAGCACAGAAAAGGAGAATAAATCAATATATAGTATATATAATATTTTTAACACTACTATATATTGATGTTGAGCAAAAAAATTACATTTTGTCAAACGTAAAAAATGCTAGAATAACGAGAAAATAAAAGCTTTCAACTGGTTTTCACCAAAAAACAAGAAGATTTAACAAATTTCAAGGTTTGCTTCTTTTAAAGAGATAATATAAAACCTACAAAAAACGGCATGGACTTCTTCCACTTACCTTTTATAATTCCATTCATCACTTTCGTAGCGCTCTTTTGCTAATTTTCCAACAAAAGCAAGTTCTTCTCTTGTTAACATATAGGGTTCAAGCTCAATGTTTAACCCTTGAGCAAAGCCCTTATAGAATGCTTCTTTTGCTTCCTCAATCGTAATTCTCCTGGAACTAATAGCATTAATAGCCACCGCTTTATTTTTAAATGCTTTCTTCATCCGTTCCTTAACGCGTTCATTAGGATAGTTAAATAAACTAAACAACTTGTCTTCATCTAGATCCAATAGAATAGAGCCATGCTGGAGAATGACACCCTTTTGTCTTGTTTGTGCACTCCCTGCTACCTTACGCCCTTCGACAACCAGCTCATACCAGCTAGGTGCATCAAAGCATACTGCAGAACGGGGGTTTTTTAATGCATCCCGTTCTTCAAGTGTTTTGGGGACTGCAAAATTGGCATCAAGGCCTAACTGGTGAAATCCTTTTAGAATTCCTTCTGAAATGACTCGATATGCCTCTGTAATAGATTTGGGCATTTGCGGATGTTCTTCTGATACAATTACACTATATGTAAGTTCATGTTCATGAAGGACACCGCGTCCCCCTGTCGGTCTTCTGACAAAACCTAATTGGTGGTCTTTTACTGCCACCATATCAATCTCCTTTTCCACCTGTTGAAAATATCCTATAGATAGGGTTGCCGGATTCCAGCCAAAAAATCGGATTACCGGAGGAATTTTCCCCTCACTATGCCAATCAAGTAATGCCTCATCTAAGGCCATATTAAAAGACGGTGAACTGTTACCTGTGTCAATAAAACGCCAAACTTCCTTTTTCATTCGAGTACCTCATTTTCATAAAATCATTTTAGTTTAGTCTACCAAAATCTGATATGCATTCAAAACAACTTGTTTCTGGTATAATATATTAGGCATTAAGAAAGATTTTTTTACATTCATCTTTATCTTTATCTGTTTGGCTTATATAATAAAAACTAGTGTAGGAAAGCTTGAAAGGAGCAAAAATCAGTTGAGTTCACTTTATACCCTATTAATCATACTTTTAGCAGTTGTCATCTATTCCGTTTTTACCTATTTCTATCAAAAGAGGATTGTTAAAACGGTAACAGAAGAAGAGTTCCGTGCGGGATACAGGAAGGCACAACTAATAGATGTTCGTGAAGCGAACGAATTTGATGGTGGCCATATTTTAGGAGCACGTAATATCCCCATTTCACAAATGAAAATGCGTATGAAAGAAATTAGACCTGATATGCCGGTTTATTTATATTGCCAAAGTGGCATGCGCAGCGCACGTGCAGCACAAACTTTACACCGAAAAGGATATAGGGACCTAACCCAGCTTCAAGGAGGGTTTAAAAAATGGTCTGGTAAAGTAAAAGCTAAGAAATAATAAGAAAAGCGCAAGCGCCCTGATCAGCGGCGAATGGCCTGGAGCGCTCCAAGTGAGTATTGGAAACACGAAGAGCCGGAGGTGCATTCGTGCTTGACTTATCGTAGGGCGGAGAGCGAAGGACACTAGCCGCTAGGGCGCTTTAGCAAGGATATTTCTCAAAGTCAATACTTTATACTTAATAATAATAAATAAAAAAATGTGGCCCCGGAAATTCTTATGGGGGCCACATTTTTTATTAAGCCTTTTGATATTTTAAAATTGGTTTACGGGCAGCTTTTGTTTCGTCCATACGACCGACCACTGTGGTATGTGGTGCTTCTTGAACGATTTCCGGATTATCTTCTACTTCTTTCGCAATTTGGATCATAATATCGATGAAAGAATCAAGTGTCTCTTTCGATTCCGTTTCAGTCGGCTCAATCATAATACATTCTTCCACAATGATCGGGAAGTAAATGGTTGGTGGATGATAGCCAAAATCAAGAAGTCGCTTAGCAATATCTAATGTACGGACGCCTAATTTTTTCTGACGTTTGCCACTAAGAACAAATTCATGCTTACAATGGCGATCAAAGGGTAGATCATAATGATCTGCCAGTCTTCTCATCATGTAGTTCGCATTTAATACAGCATACTCCGTTACTGCCTTTAAGCCATCTGGACCCATTGAACGGATGTATGTATATGCACGAACGTTGATACCAAAGTTACCGTAGAATGGCTTGACACGACCAATCGATTGCGGACGATCGTAATCAAACACATACTCTTCCCCTCGTTTTACGATAAGTGGTTTCGGTAAGAAGGGAATCAGGTCTGCCTTCACACCGACAGGACCAGAACCAGGACCACCGCCCCCATGTGGGCCAGTAAAGGTTTTATGCAGGTTTAAATGAACAACGTCAAATCCCATGTCACCAGGTCTAGCTTTTGATAGAACAGCGTTCAGGTTTGCTCCATCGTAATAAAGCTTCCCACCAGCACCATGTACGATTTCAGCCAATTCAATAATATTTTCCTCGAACAGTCCAAGTGTATTTGGATTGGTTAACATCAATGCTGCTGTATCCTCACCAACAACCCTTCTTAAATCCTCGAGATCAACAAGGCCTTGATCATTTGATTTAACCGTAACGGTTTCAAGGCCAGCAATCGTTGCAGAAGCAGGGTTGGTACCATGGGCAGAATCAGGAATGATTACCTTAGTAC
>JAIMAD010000183.1 GCA_023512145.1 Bacillus sp. (in: firmicutes)
ATCATTTCCCGACAGAACACCCCTTCCTCAAGAAACGATAGTGAGTAGGGAGGGGATGAATGTTGGTTGGCGATAGCCAAAATTTCCCTCTCATGCTACAATAGAAACAAACGTTCTTGTAAAGTGAGATGGAATATATGGTAGTAAACAAGGCTTACAAATTCCGCATCTACCCAAACAAAAAACAAATGGAACTGATTAACAAAACCATGGGCTGTTCAAGGTTTGTATTCAATTTCTTTCTAGGTAAGCAAAAAGAAAAAGATGCTTACTGGTATATAGTTGAAGAAATGATGCAAAATGGTCAACTCCCAACGAATAATTGGAAAGGCAATTGCTTAAACAAACATGAAACAGTAAAATCACTTCCTGATTTAAAGAAACATTACACCTTTTTGAAAGAAGTAGATAGTATTGCCTTGCAGAAATCTGTTGAAAACTTAGCTGATGCCTATAATAGGTATTACAAAAAGCAGAACAAACAACCGCGCTTTAAATCGAAAAAGAATTCTGTTCAGTCTTACATTACGAAGCATACAAATGGAAATATTGCTGTGATAAACAATCATATCAAATTGCCAAAGTTAGGTCTTGTTCGTTTTGCAAAAAGTCGCGAAGTAGAAGGCAGAATTTTGAATGCAATCATTAGACGTAATCCTTCAGGTAAATATTTCATCTCTTTAGGAACAGAAATCGAAGTTGCCAAACTACCAAAAACCAATTCAGTTGTTGGGGTCGATGTTGGCCTTAAAGACTTTGCCATTCTGTCTGACGGAACAATCTACTCGAATTCGACGTTTTTCCGTAAATTAGAAGAAAAGGTAGCGAAAGCACAACGCATTATGAGTGGACGAACCATAGGTGGTGCGAATTGGTACAAAGCAAAAATTAAAGTAGCACGTATCCACGAAAGGATTGCCAACGCAAGAAAAGATTATCTCGACAAGATTTCAACTAAAATTGTCAAAAACCACGACATTATTGGGATGGAAGATTTGTCGGTAGCGAATATGTTAAAGAATCACAATCTTGCTAAAGCAATCAGTGAAGTATCTTGGGCGCAATTTAAAACCATGATTGAATACAAAGCAATATGGTACGGAAAACAAGTAGTGGTAGTAGCAAAAAATTTTCCATCTAGTCAGCTTTGTTCCTGTTGTGGCTATCAAAACAAAGCCGTTAAAAATCTCGGATTGCGTGAATGGGATTGTCCAAAATGTCATACTCACCATGACCGAGATAGTAACGCAAGTTTGAATCTTAAAAATGAAGCGATAAGACTTCTAACTGTTGGAGCGACAGGGGTAGCCTAATCAATAACTAACCGATAGGTTGGTGTTCTTAGGAATCCCCTTCTTCAAACAACCCGTAAGGGTGTTAAGGAGGGGTAGTTCAAATCTGGATAGTCAGGTACTCTTGGTATAATAGTAGATAGGAAGTGTTAGAAGGAGGCGAAAATGTGGGGATGGTCATAGCAGTTGTCGATGATGAAGTCAAAATACGTGAAATGATTAAATCCTATTTACATAATGATGGATATGAAACGGTAGAAGCAGAAGACGGAGTCACTGCAATCCAACTAATTGAAAACAATAAGGTCGATCTTATCCTACTGGATGTAATGATGCCCAAGAAGGATGGATTTCAAGTATTAAGAGAAATTCGGATGATTAACAAAAAAATCCCGGTTATCATGTTGACGGCAAAAACGGATGAAATAGATAAGCTTTTGGGGCTTGAAATGGGAGCAGATGATTATATCACCAAACCCTTTAGTTTGCGTGAGCTTGCAGCAAGAATGAGAGATGTTTTGAGAAGAAGTTCACCAGAGGAAAGTAGTGTTGAAGAAGATGAAATACTTGCTAGAGGGGATATTGAAATTAACCTTACTACCTATGAGGTACGCGTTAATTATGAACCATTAAACCTGACGCCAACCGAATATAAAATCCTGGTTACACTTGCTCAAAAACCCGGTCGTGTTTATAGTCGTTTACAGTTGATGGACAGTGTAATGGGAGAAGCGTTCATAAATTATGATCGTTCGATTGACACTCACGTTAGCAATTTGCGAAAAAAAGTCGAAAAAGACCCAACACACCCAAGGTATATCCATACTGTTTATGGAATTGGTTATCGTTTCGGTGAAAAAAAATGAAGCTTCAAGCAAAGTTAATCGTCGCTTTTAGTATCATTGTTTTGTTGATGGGAATTAGTCAGTCTCTTTTTTTACAATCAAGGATCGAGTCGACATTCCAAAACTATTTAGAACAACATAATGTCGGATTTACGGAACGAATGAAACAATCAATGGAGCTTTATTATGAGGAAACAGGGTCATGGGAAAATGTGCAGGAGCTCCTTTTTAGCATCGATTCTTCGGAGGCTCAAGGTCAAGGAATGATGATGCGTGGGATGTCGATGAATATGGGCATGTCCAATGTGGATTATCTCCTCCTTGACACCAATGGAACGGTCATCGCGGATACAGAAGGTACTAGAATCGGTATGTCGGGAAGTGAATTGAAAGGGAACACTCAAGCGCTGATTGTAAATGGGAAAAAAAGAGGGACACTAGTCCTCCAACAACTTGCACTACAAGATTTAGAGAAGCAGTTTCTACGTTCATCAAATACGGCCATCTTCATTAGCGGATTGATTGCGGCAGCTATGGCTGTCCTGTTTAGTATATGGATAGCGAGAAAAATATCAAAACCGTTAAGGAATCTCTTAATCGCCATCAAACGGATTGCAAGTGGCGAAAAAGGAGATGAAATAAAGATCACGACAAAAGATGAATTTAGCGAGCTTGGGGAAGCATTCAATGACATGTCCCACAAGTTGGAACGGAATGAAGAAGTTAGACGGTCGCTTGTCGCTGATGTTGCTCACGAGTTAAGAACACCGCTAACCATTCTTCAAGGGAAACTGGAATCAATCCAGGAGGGGGCAATCAAACCAACAGAGGAGGTTGTTCTCGAGCTAACCGATGAAGTCTATCGCCTTAACCGTTTGGTCAGCGATTTACAACAATTAAGCCTTGCTGAAGCAGGCAAGCTTCTGTTAAATAAGCAACCCGTTGAGTTAAAACCACTAATTGATCGGGTATGTGGTTATTTGCAATTGCTTGCCGACGAAAAGAAAATCACGCTGAAATATGAGGAAATTCCAACTGAATGCGTGTTAGAGATGGATGCAGACAGAATAACTCAGGTAATCGTAAATCTGATTGGCAATGCTCTTCGTCACACCCCAGAACAGGGAGTAGTCGAAGTAGTAGCACAAGAACAGGACCTTTCAACCATCATCCAAGTACGTGATACTGGTCAAGGAATACCGGAGGATGTCCTTCCCTTCATTTTTGACCGTTTTTACAAAAGGGACTCATCAAGATCTCGTCATGAGGGAGGTACTGGTTTGGGCCTCTCAATCGCAAAAGGGTTTGTAGAAGCACATGGTGGAAGTATCACTGTTGAAAGTGAAAGGAACATGGGAACTGTTTTTACTATTAAACTGCCAAAAAAGAAGAATTGACGAGCAGTCAGGATACAACGAGGTTTTTATAGGAAAGTGATATGAAATTGCAAGCCGTTTCATGCCGCAACCTGATTGAATGGGCTTTAATTTTAGCTTAAAAAATTTAGCTCTTAGACAACTATCTGGCATACTTTGGGTAGGCATTGAAAATATACAAGGAAAAAAACAATTTTTAGTGAATTTTCGATATAATCTGATTATAATAGAACTGGCATTGTTTTCTGTAAAGTTCTTGGCACCGTTCTCTTTAAATAGAATAAAGGCAAGCACTGAAAGCCGTGCTCGCCTTTATTTTATTTAAAGAGATAGTATATTCTATCCTTTCTGATACGGGCAGGTAACAGATACCAAGATCGAGTTAACATAGACAAAGGACTGTTGGGTACAAACTTGCACAGGGAAAATGGGTAAAGTAGTAAAAAAGTTGGTATGAAAACGATTACAAAATTGTTAATATTTCAAATATAATAAATGTAAGGAGGTTGTACATATGTTCCTTGATGTTCGAAGTGTCAATTTATTAAATGAATTGATAAGAAGTCCTCAAATGAAAAATAAGGAACTGGAAGATAAATTTAAGCTGAGTAGGAGACAAATTACGTATTCCATTGAAAAAATAAATCAGTGGTTAGAAGCGAAAAGTTTATTGCCAATTACTAAAAGTCGCAACGGGAATTTTATCATTGATAAAAAAATATTCGAACATTTCTCGGAGGGTAATTCCAATTCTGACAATGTCGAAGAATACATCCCAACAGAAAAAGAAAGAGCACTTTTAATTATTTTATATTTACTTGGAACAAAGGAAGACGTATCGCTCTTCCATATTATCAGTCTGCTAAATATAAGCAAAAATACAGGTGTCAGTGATATAAAGGAAGCGGTTGAATTTGTTAAAAAGTACTCCCTATCTATTGTTTATACACGTTCAGAGGGTTATGAAATTATCGGTGACGAGTTACAAATACGGAAGCTTTTGATCGAAGTCGTGAAAACAGTTTTAGACTTTTATAATGGTCATAAGTATTTCGAGAAAATTTTGCACCTTAACATTTCTGTCATGACTGAGAAAATAAAGTTTATCGAGAAATCACTGAATACTCACTTAACAGATGAAAGCTATGAAAGTTTGCCCTATGTCATTGAACTTATTTTCACGAGAATTGAACAAGGACATCTTCTAAATGCTGACTTTAATATTAATCTAGAAGAATTAGCTGATACGGAAGAATATTTAGTTTCCAAGCTGTTAATAAAAGAAAATATGGAATTACCAGTCACTGAAAGAATATGGCTTACGCTTCAACTTCTAACTTCTAATGTTCGATCAGCGGATATTCTAACGGATGAACGAATTAACGATTTAAAGTCAGCCATCCGGCAGATGCTTGGTCAATTTGAAAAAAGGTCCTGTATCTTCATTGAGGAAAAAGAGGAAATCCTGGACAAGTTAATGTTGCACATGCGGCCTGCCTATTACAGGATAAAATATCATTTAACTCTAAAAGATCAATTTTCCGTAAAGATGATTGAAGAATATTTGGAACTAAATGAAATTGTCGCTTCCACTATTCATCCTCTAGAAGATCTAATCGGAGAAAAATTTCCACCCAGCGAAATTGCCTTTATTACGATGTTCATTGCAGGTCAGCTAATCAAACAGGGCGAAGAGTTAAATAAAAAGAAACGGGCTTTAGTGGTATGTACAAATGGTTTAACTATCTCGAAAATTATGCAGCAAACACTTAAGGAAATGTTCCCTGATTTTTATTTTGCTGAAAGTCTATCCTTAAGACAGTTCCAAGATTATCAACTTGATTACGAAATCGTATTCAGCACCATCCCGGTTCAGTCCAAGAAGCCCATGTATTTGATTAATCCGTTAATGACATTAAGTGAAAAAGAGGCATTAAGAAGGCAAGTTATTAACACAGTAGATAAGGAAAGCTACGCAACGATTAAAATAAATAGATTAATTGAAACGATTAAAGAGAATGCGATTGTGACAGATGAAATGGCATTAGTAACTTCATTATCAAAATTGTTTCAAGAGGTTCAGAAAAAAGAAAGTAAAGCAATTAAAAATGCAACATACGGGTTGAAGCAATTTTTACCCAGCGAGTTTATTCAAATAAGGGATAAAGTCGCTACTTGGCAGGAGGCTATTACCATTGCCTGTGAACCGCTTTTAAAAAGAAACATTATCAAGCTATCCTATGTGACGGCATTAATTGAAGAAAATAACCATAAGCATGTATACAGTTTTTTGGGAAAAAGTATGGCCATCCCCCATGCGGCTCCTGAAAAAGGAGTGTCAGCCGATGCGTTTGCCATGCTTATATTAAAAAATCCTGTCACATTCGAGAATGGACATAAGGTTTCAATTATCACACCACTAGCTATTTATAATCAGAATCGCCATTTAAAGGCACTTTCGCAATTAGTCAAGCTCGCTGAAGAGGATAAAAAAATTTCCAGGCTGCTAGGATCAAAGGATGTAACTGCTGCATGGTTTGTAATTAATGGCTGTTAATTTATTGGGGGGAAACAGCATGTTTTTCGATAGAAAGATTACCTTTTTTGATTTAGAAGTGAATGATCGTCAGGATGCATTACAAAAGATGGCAGAATCCTTGTATACTGCTAATCTTGTCCATGCTTCTTTTCATCAAGGAATTTTGGAAAGGGAAGAAACTTTCCCCACTGGTTTATCTGTTATTCCATATGGAGTTGCTATTCCCCATACAGATGCAGATAAGGTAATAACTCCCCAAATTGCTTTTGCTTCATTAAAAAAACCGGTCAAATTCCGAATGATGGGGAATGGAAAAGAAGAAATTGAAGTTTCACTAATATTCATGCTGGCGTTAAAAAAAGCGGAAGATCAGTTAATCATGCTCCAACGGTTAATGGATATCTTTCAAGATCATGCACTATTGTCAGAATTTGCCAGCTGTATGAATCAGGGGAAATTAGACGAACTATTACAAAGAGTGGGATTAGAGTAAATTACGATTATGGTAATTTTCTATTGTTTTATCCGGAGAGAGTGAACGTGACTCTATTTTTTTAGAACTTAATTTCAAAAAAAGTGATCAAGGGGGGCTTTATATGTCAATTTTACAGTGGTTCGTAGATCTTGGTGCTAGTGTTATGCTACCGATTCTTTTGTTTATTTTCGGAATTATTTTAGGGACAAAACCTGCGAAAGCCTTTAAAGCCGGTTTAACAGTGGGGATTGGTTTCGTTGGTTTGAATCTGGTTATTGGATTGTTAACGAATAGTTTGGGGCCGGCAGCAAAGTCGATGGTTGATAATTTTGGATTTCACCTTGGAACCATCGATGTAGGATGGCCTGCAGCAGCTGCAATATCATACGGTACTGCTTTAGGGAGTTTAGCAATTCCATTAGGTATTGGTTTAAATGTTGTTTTACTTCTTACCGGTCTTACCAAGACGCTTGACGTTGATATTTGGGATTACTGGCATTGTGCTTTTACCGGTTCACTAGTATATGCAATGACTGGGAATTTTGCACTAGGATTGTATACAATTGCTATTCATTTAATTGTGATATTCTTCTTAGGGGATTTAATTGCCAAAGATGTCAGTAAATTTTATGGATTTAAGAACATCACATTTCCACATGGTGCGTCCGCGCCATCATACCTAGTTGCTAAACCATTAAACTGGGTTTTTGACCGGATACCCGGCTTTAACAAATTAGAAGCGAATCCAGAAACAATTCAAAAAAAGATTGGAATATTCGGAGATTCAACCGTTATGGGCGTTTTAATAGGTATCATGATAGGTATTTTAGCTGGTTATAATGTAACGGAAATTATGCAGCTTGCGGTACAAACAGGAGCAGTTATGATGTTAATGCCTCGAATGGTTTCGTTATTAATGGAAGGGCTTTCTCCAATTTCCGAAGCTGCAAGTGATTTTGTTAGAAAACGGATGCCTGGCCGTGATTTATATATTGGAATGGACAGTGCATTGTCTGTTGGTCATCCAGCAGTTCTTTCAGCATCCTTGATTATTGTTCCAATTACTTTGTTTTTAGCGGTTATTTTGCCAGGTAATACGGTGTTACCATTTGGAGACTTAGCAACAATTCCGTTCTTAGTCTGTTTGATGACACCAGTGTTTAACGGTAACATTGTTCGAACAGTAGTCGCTGGAACGATTTATATGGCAGTTGGTTTATTAATTGCAACATGGGCAGCACCATTAATCACAAGTGCAGCCATTGCTGCGGATTTTGATATGGCTGGAAATGCAAGTATTTCTTCACTCGTAGATGGAGCTGTATGGACGACCTTTATCTTTGTCGGATTGGCACAGATACTCAATTGGTATGGGATTACGTTAATTGGCATTGTAGCCCTTGCAGGATTAGTTTACTTGAACAAAATCAAACCTAAACGCGATGCGAAGCTAAATCAAGATAGTAGTCCAAGTCTGTAATGTCTGGTCAACAAGGTTCAGGAAATTCTATAACGAAAGAAGGTGATTCATCCTATGTTAGAGGATTTGAAACAGTTGGTTTGTGAAGCAAATAAATCGTTGAAGGATCTAAATCTTGTGAAGTGGACTAGTGGGAATGTTAGTTTTCGAGACCTTGAGAGTAATAGAGTTATCATTAAACCAAGTGGAGTTCATTTTGATAAATTAAAGGCAGAAGATATGGTTGTCGTTGATTTGGATGGAATTGTTATCGAAGGTAATTTAAAAC
>JAIMAD010000184.1 GCA_023512145.1 Bacillus sp. (in: firmicutes)
TTCTTACCACCCTTGTATATACAGATTATTTCTTCATGTATATACAAATGTTGACGCGTTTGCAAGGGACTTTATATATCGGGGGGCGTCAAGCTGATGCCCGTTCACGATGCCGACGCTCAGCCCACTGACTCTTTAAACAAACAAGAGAACCGTCCCCTCTGTTTGCCGTCCCCCCTGTTTGCCAAATTCACTTAATAGTTAACTGCTCTAAAATAAATTGTAGTTTTTCAAGAATTACATCACTTCTCCTGTGTGTTTCGACAAAAAGGCGACCATTTTTACCAAGTCGCTGAGCCTCATCTGGATTTGCGACGAGGTAAGTAATAGCTTCTGCTAAAGCTTCAGGATTATCAGGTGGCACGACCGATCCGCAATCGTTTTGTCTAATAATATCTGCAGCCTCACCTTCACCGCCAAAAACTACTGGTCTTCCAGTAGACATATACTCCCAAAGTTTTGAAGGTTGGGCTATTTCAAAAGCAAAATTACGTCTTAAATGAGCAACAAGGATGTCGGCCTCGCTGTAATATGTTAACAAATTGTCTAGTTCCATGTAGCCAGTAAATTGAATATTATTAAGTTTGTATATTTTAGCTTGTCTCTCTAGTTCAAGTCTTTCTACTCCTTCTCCCACCAAAATAAATTTAATATTCGGCAACAACTTTGCTGTTTTAATCAAGGTAGTTAATCCTTGAGGATAACCTAATAGTCCTGCATAAACAACTTTTACTTCTTTTTTTTGAAAAAAACCTTTATATGCTAATTGTTTGGTAGAGTTCAAAAAAAAATCTGAAACGCCATTGGGGATAACTAAAGCTATTGGCGGTAAACATTTGAGATGAGTTTTAAAATATTCTAGTTGTCCATTTGTTGTAGTGATAAGTGCGTCTGAAAAGCTGGCTGTCAAAAGCATTAAGTATTCAAGCGGTTTTATTAAGCCATAACTCTTTTTCCCGGTTGCACTAACATATTGCCAAGTTAAATCTCGAACTTCCCAGATGAACCTACTCCTTTTTATCCGACTGGCCAAAAGACAGAAGGGACCTAATAACATGTAAGGACTGGTCGACATTACCACTGAAGACCTACATCTAAAAATATACCAAGCGGCCTGCAATGAAAAAAGTGTTTCTGAAAAAAGCCGAAGAATAAGGTTGCTTTTCGGAACAATCCAGGGCCTAAATCTGACAACCTTAACTTGATTTTCTATACTAATTTCTAAAAATTTTTTACCATAACCCTCGTAAATACAATTCTGTGGATAATGTGGAGCTACTGTAATAACTGTAACCTTCCACCCATGCTTATTGAGGTATTCTGCTGTAGCTGTAATGCGTTTTGCAGCTGCACAAGTTTCAGGAGTATAGTTTGGAGTAACGATAATAATAGAATTCATAATTTTTTTCCTTTGCAGTACCAGTTTTTATTAGAATGTTAAATAAAAAAATAAAGCTTAAGTACGCCAAATATAATTACTGATTGGCCCTCTTGCATGAATTAAAGTGTTTAGATAGTTCAACTACAATTTTCTTCACATCAAAGCTCTCTTCAATCCTTTTCCTGCCAGTTTCACCAAATATTTTCCTAAGTTCTGGATTTTTTGCTAAAATAGATATGGCATTAGCCAGTGCAACTGGATTTTCTGGAGGAACAAGCAACCCTGCACCACCATCAAGCAATTCAGGTATACCACCTGTAGTCGTTGAAATAACTGGTATATTGTAGCTCATAGCCTCTATAAGTGAAACGGGAATGCCCTCTTTTTCCCCTGATTCATCTATAATACTCGGTAAAACCATTACATCCCAGACCCCTGCATCCATTAGTTTTATTAATTTTTCATGAGATACTCGACCCAAAAAATTTATATTTTTTTTCAATCCCAATTTTTCTGTATTATAAATTATCTCATTTATCAGCGGTCCATCACCAGCTAAATCCACCTGTACAGTGGTCCCCCCCTCTCGTAAAAACTGTACTGCTTGTAAAAGATATATATGTCCTTTTTTCTTTACAAAATTAGCAGCCATAATAATGCGTATTTTTTTATCTATGAATTGATTATCTCTATATTTAGGTTGAGGCATGTCAACTCCCATATGGATTACAAGAGGAGTCTTATCTTTCAAATATGTGTAGCCAGCCAATTCCCGGGCACCTTGTAGGTCAATGGCGCGGGAAAAACATGCATTTTCGACCTTTTTAGTCAGCAAGTTTCGTTCTGCAATATCCCAGCGGTGGGCGGTAAAACTCCAGGGTATACGTGTAATATGGCCAGCGATCATTGCCAAAGTAGCTGTAGTTGCTGCCCAATGGGCATGAATATGATCTGCATTCCATTTGCTAGCCTTTCTCGATAGCCATAACCCTTTTGGGTAAACTGCTAAGTTTTTCAATAAAATCTTTAAGTTACGGCTTTTAAATAACCAGTTCAATATACGGAGTGCTTTTAATGGAAAAATAAAAAACACAGCTAGAGATGTTACCAGGATATCCAAAGAAAATAGTGGGCTTGGTATAACCGAATCCAATAGAGGCTTTACGTCGTCATGAATAATTTGACCCCTTGGGTACATCGGAACTATTAAAACGTCGTGGCCCTGTCGTTTAAGCTCTCTAATTTCGGATATAATAAAAGTTTCCCCAGGACCGTAGGGAAGACTTGATGTTATATAAATAATTTTCATTTCAATACGACCTCCGGTGGAAACCGTAATTTTTGGTATGTCTTAACTATTATAGCTTTAAATAATTTTGGCGAGACATAAGTTGTTTTTCAAATGCAATTTTTGTTTTAAAAAAAAGTAACGCATGCTGCGGGAAAGTTACTTCTAAAGCCTTTAATTGTGCTATATGAAGCCGGTGGTAGAATGGACTGGCTAAATTGCCCTTTAGGTCATAAAAGGACCAAAAACCAGCATTATATTTTGGCAGGTATGATATTAGTGCATTTATAGTTGCATTGAGTGCTGTCTTTACCTCACGCGAATTCTGAACAAGAATGTAATCATAGAGTCCGTATAAAGCAAATATCCGAGTTTGCCTGTTCCAAAGGCAACTCCTCTAAAATAATTCCCTCTGGTACATGTCTACAAGTTCCTCCTTTTTCTATTGTCATAAGCAAAGGATGCAGCGCTTTATGTGCAGCGTCAAAATATTTTTCTTTACCAAAAAGCTTGTATGCCCGTACCAAAACTGAAATACCTTCACCTTGTGTCATTGCTGAATATGGTGAAGTGCACCTGATTCCAGCCAATAGCCAAATTGGCCAACCACCGTTTTTGTCCTGATGCTCCAATGCCCAGTTGGCAATATTAGAAAAGGCTTTCTTATCCTCTTCATTATTAAAATTACTATTAAGCAATCTGTCCCAATGGGCCAGCGCTTTTTGAAAAAGAGTGGCAGGAAAATAAAATAACTTTCCAGACATATTTATATTTAAAGGTAGTCCATTATTGTCTGTATAACTGCGCCAATAGGCCTTACCGGTCAGATCATTATAGTAACCTTGTAATTCTCCGGGAACAAATTGTTTACCCATTTCTTGGGGTATATGCCAATAACTCTGTCCAAATATAATTTTTGTCCACCGCTTAATTAAACTAAAATATATGTTTGTCCTATGCATGCAATCTCTTATATGGTTTATCATAAGTCTTGAATAACCCCCAATTAAATTCAGTTGCTACAGAATGCTTTTACAAAAAGCAGTTAGCATTAACATGATTAACGCATGTTGCTACATCTCAATATTTTTTATTTAACATCATATCCATATACAGTATTTTGTATTTTTTTGCAATCATCTCCCATGAATAATTTTTACGTAAATAATGGTACGCTTCTTGACCCATAATTTTTAATTGTTCCGGCCACAATGCCAATGCATTATATAAAGATGTTTTAATGGCTTCAACTGTTGGCTCACTTATTAGCAACCCTGTTTGGCCTGGGATAAGAAGTTCCTTAAGTCCCCCCTGATGAGTAGCAATAATAGCCCTACCATTAGACATAGCCATTGCTGCAACCCCACTTTGCGAATGGAATTCCGTATATGGAAGTATAAAAACATGGCTTCTTACTATTAGATTAGGTAATTCATCATTTGGAATAAATTGTTCTATCACTTCTATGCCATCAGGAGCAAAAGATATTAATTCTCTACAGCGTTGCCAATAACTAGCTTCAGATGCGCTGGGGCAGCCAGCTATTAACAGGCGAATTGATTTCCCCTGTGCCCTTAATTCCTGTATGGCCTTAATTGCAAGATGAATTCCTTTATTCTCCCTTAGTGAACCAAATAATAAGACTGTCATTTCATTACTTTTTATATATGGTTTAGGTCCCTCACCAAAATTGAATGTGCCATGTGGAATAATCCAAACCTTTGTTTGTGCAATACCAAATTTAACCAAGAGCACCTTTGCCTGTGAGGAATGGTGTACCACTATACGATCAGCCGCACAATACATTGCCCACAAAAAAGTCCACTCTACAAAACGCAAAAATTTTGGCAGTAGCCAACGATGCGGCAGAACATCGTGGACATTAAGAATTATTTTTATTCTTTTTAACTTACAAAACCAAAGTAGTGGGACAGCAGTAAAAATAATTCCTGGAAAGTTAACATGAACAATGCTTCTCCTCGGGATGGTAATTTGATTAATAATTAGAAAACCTTTATAGGCTTGCTTAGCCATTTTACAAAGTTTCTTAATAAAACCTGAAATACCAACAATTGAAGGTATAACAGAAAATACGTGCACATTTGATAACCTATTTAAGCATTTTAAATGGTCGAAATCCTGGGGACATATCAGAGTTATTTTAATTTCCTGGTGAGATAGAGCACGGATTAAATGATATACATATAGTGCGGCTCCGGAGCGACTTTGCTGAGTATAGTGAACTATATTAGCCTTCAATTTAATAATTTTTCTCATAGATTTTCCCTCTTGGTAAATATGAATACAAAGTAACAATTAATGCTGTTCCCCAAAAGGAAATAAAGTCCACCTGAGCGTTTGCATATCCAATTAGACCGCCTTGCTCGCAAAAACCTCGCAATACAATCAATGTAATCCAGTATGGTAAAACCAAAGATATATGTTTATCCATGCCTAAAAAG
Source organism: Bacillus sp. (in: firmicutes) (assembly GCA_023512145.1). Classification (GTDB taxonomy): domain Bacteria; phylum Bacillota; class Bacilli; order Bacillales; family Cytobacillaceae; genus Neobacillus. The sequence continues at coordinate 5,132 of JAIMAD010000184.1, forward strand.
TGTAAACTATATTTGTGTATAAAAAAGCATTTTTGAATAATAAAAAGCAAGATCATTAAGCCTGGCATAAATCCCAACAATCCTTTTTCTGCCAAAAGTGTTAGGTATGCGCTGTGGAAGGCCCCAGACTGGAGATTAAGAATGCTTTCTTTTGTATAATCATAGTAATAAGGTAAATAATAAAACAAATCTATATCCCATGAACCAGTTCCCCAACCTGCAAGAGGCCTCTCCATAAATTTACAAAAAGCTCCTATCCAGAGGTCAACACGACCGGTTGACACCTGGCTAAAGGTATGCAAAAAATAATTATAATCTAAAATATAAAAAAAGTATGTATCCATCCACATATATACTAATATTGTAACTAATATTGTAAAAAACATTAATATCCATCGCAGTGGCCATTTAAGTTGCTTTAGTTTAAGTGTTAGCAAAACTAAAAGGGGCGTTAAAAAAAAGACAAAAATTGAAGTGCGCGATCCGGAAAGCAATAAGGCACTTACAATAATTATTGAAAAACCTATTACCAACAATTTACTATAGAGCAATGCTGGAAGTGCTAATACAAATGATAAAACCATGGCAAATGATAATGGATTAAGATGTATATTATAACTATTAGCGAGCAAAAACTTGAAGTTACGCATTTCCGACAGAGAAGCTTTTAATGGTTCAACAAGAATAATAAAACAAATTATAATAATTGAAGCAATAGCCAAGGATATTATTATATTGCCATAAATAAATAGCTTCCTAGCCTTGGCACTTTTAAGTAATATCATAAGTGATATTAAGGAAAAAATTATAAATGTTTGTCTGATAAAGTCAATAAAGACTTTATCTTGATTAACGGCTAAAAGAGAAGAAATTAAGCTGCCAGCAAGATAAATCCCCAAGATAAAAATAAATTGAATATCTGTCCTTCTCAATCCAACTTCAGAAAAAAATAGCTGACCAAGACCAACAAATACTCCAATCCCCATAAGTCCCCTGGCAACTAGGCTTCCATAAGGAATTGGAACTGACAAAACAATTAATGCAACAAGAAAAAAAATTGTTCCCAATACGCTCATGTTAGAAGGCCCCTTATAAGCAGTATAAAATAAGCAGTATAAATAGGAAATTTAATTTATTAATACAAATAAAATAAATTTTAATTTGCAAAGAATATGATGTTATTTTCTGTTTTATCTATTATGCCACTATAAGCAGAATGAAGGACATAGACAATAAGCAAATCACTTTTTAATAATACATGTGAAAGTGGATAATTTTTTAAGCCTGCAATGTATTCACTCGGGATGTTTGGGTCGTTAGCAAGGATACGATAACCATCCTTAATTAGTTTTTGGGTAATTTTTAAAGCTGCACTTTCTCTAATATCGTCTGTGTCAGGTTTGTATGAAAGCCCAAGGCAACCAATGACTGGAAGTCGGTTATGTTTATTTCTAAATTCCTCAACAATAGAATAAATTTTTCTTAAAACCCAATATGGTTTTGCATCATTGACTTCCCTAGCAGCTTTGATAATTTTAGTGTCATCTGGAAACTGGCTTACTAGAAACCAAGGGTCGACGGCGATACAGTGACCTCCTACTCCACAGCCGGGATTCAGAATATTTACTCGTGGGTGACGGTTGGCCAGTGTAATTAATTCCCATACATTTATATCAACCTTGTCACAGAGAATAGAAAGTTCATTGGCAAAGGCAATGTTAACATCACGGTAGGAGTTTTCTACCAGCTTGCACATTTCAGCAGTTTTGGCACTGGTTTTAAATATGCTGCCCTTGACAAACAATGCGTAAAATTCAGCGGCTTTTTCAGACGATATATCGTTGATACCACCCACTATACGGTCGTTATGCTCAAGCTCATAAAGTATCCGGCCTGGTAAAACCCGCTCAGGGCAATAGGCTATATAGATCTTGTTCTTAAGTTCAGGCCTTTTACGGAAGATCCGGCTAGCCAGTAGATCAGTTGTACCGACAGGGCAGGTTGATTCTACTATGAGAAGGTTTTCTTCTTCAAGAAACGGAATAATGGTATTAACTGCCATTTCTACAGAAGTAATATCAGGCTTGCAACCATCAGAAAGTGGTGTTGGTACTGCTATTAAAAAAATGTCAGCCTTTTGTGGTTTGGTCCCTGCTGTTAAAAGGCCGTTTTCAACAGTGCTTCGTACCAGTGTGTCAAGATCGCGCTCGACTATATGCACTCTTCCGTGATTGATTATGTCAACGACATTTGGGTTAATATCAACACCGTGTACTTTTATACCTTTACTTGCAATAACGGCGGCAGTTGGGAGGCCGATATAACCCAGTCCAATTATTGATACGTTTATTTTAATCATCTGTATTAATACGCTCCTTTTCTCACCAGAACCACCCCAACGGTGCGGATCAGAAGGGTTAAATCCAGCCACAGGGACCAGTTTCTTACGTACCAGGCTTCCATGAACAGGCGCCCCTCGAAGTCTATGTCATTTCTGCCGCTCACCTGCCACAGGCCGGTGATTCCGGGACGGGCCATCAGGATGGTATCGGCAAAAGTCCCCATGCGCTGTTTTTCCCTGGGAAGGTACGGCCTTGGGCCGACAAGGCTCATGCTGCCGGACAGGACGTTGAAAATCTGGGGGAGTTCGTCCAGGCTCAGTTTTCGAAGGATGTGTCCCATCCTGGTCACACGGGGGTCTTTTCCTTTCAGCTTGGCGTACTTTTCCCACTCCGTCCTTGCCGTTGGATTGTTTTTAAGGTAGTCGTCAAGTATCTTGTCGTTGTTCAGGTGCATGGTCCTGAACTTGTAGCACATGAATTTCCGGCCGCCCCTGCCTATCCGCCGGTGGGCGAAGATGACCGGGCCGGGGGAGTCCAGCTTAACGGCCAGGGCGATGAGGGCCATCAGGGGCAGTATCATTATGAGGATCAGGCTGCCGGCAACCAGGTCGAAGGCGCGCTTCATTATGATGTTGGTCCGGCTGGCCAGATTGTTTTTAAGGTTCAGGGCCAGGAAGCGGTCGTCGAAGAAGTAGTTGGCCTCCACCCCCATCACCGGCAGCCCGAACAGGTCCGGCACCACCAGCACGGACTCGGAGGACCGCTGCAGGCGGTTCACCAGCCCCACCAG
>JAIMAD010000185.1 GCA_023512145.1 Bacillus sp. (in: firmicutes)
GAATTAATTGACCAATGGGAATAAACCTATTTGTCTTAAATTTGGATATCCAAAAAGTAAGGGGACAGCTGCCTGTCCCCTTACTAATTCATTATTGTCACTCTTCAAAGGCTTCTGAAACAGACCAGACTCTCCATACATTTCCTACTAAGGCAGGTTCTGGTTTTAGCGTTTTTTTGCCAGGTTTCCAGCCAGAAGGTGTTGCCTCCATCCCATTTGATTCCCTCACATGCTGGAATGCCTTTATTTGCCGAATGGATTCACTGACGTTTCTGCCGACAGGTGGTGTTAAAACTTCAAATCCTTGCACAAGTCCATCTGGATCAATAATAAATCTGCCTCTTGTTTCCACCCCTCCATCATCATCATATATGCCATACATTTTGCCAATGCTGCCATCCTGGTCAGATAACATAGGGAATGGAATATCTTTACCAATCATTTTAGACAACTCATAATCATTCCACATTTTGTGTACAAAAACACTATCAACACTGACCGATAGTACTTCAACACCTAAACTTTGAAACTCATCATACGTTTCAGCAACTGCTGAAATTTCTGTCGCTCAAACGAATGTAAAGTCTCCGGGATAAAAACAAAGTAATAACCATTTACCCTTATATTCGGAAAGACTAGTTTCTACAAATTTGCCTTGATAAAAAGCGGCGGCACTAAAATCCGGTGCTGGTTTACCAACCTTAATCATTGTTTTATTCATCTCCTTTACTTTATCCTCGCTAACTAAATCAGGATTACTAGTTGGTTGTTTAATCACTGGTCGCTGACATCCAGGTTTAAACTCTTCAGGCACACTATTCACCTTCTTTCCAATTAAATTTAATTGCTGTTAAGTAAGTAATAACTATTATGCTATACTAAATATAACACAATTTTTACTATTTTCTGTCTATTTACTAACTTGGTTTTTACAATTTAATGAACAAGTAGAAGTACCTGTACTGGTTGGGGAATATCAAGTTTAATTAAGTAAGTAATGAATAATCTTGATATCATCTTGGCTGATGAACCTACAGCAAGTCTAGATTCAGACCGGGGCAAACAAGTGGTGGAAATGTTGTCTCGAGAAGTCAAAAGTAAAAATAAAGGTGTTATCATAATTACTCATGATGAAAGAATGCTAGATTTGCGAGCTCGGATTTTACACAAAGAAGATGGAAAAATAATTGAAAAGTAATAAAAACTATCAATAAACAATAGCCAAGTACATCACAAATAACAAAGTGATGTATTTTTTCTTTTTTCAAAAAACATTTTTCATTTTTGCCAAAAATGAAAAATGAACGCAATTAAATGCGGTCAGCCATAGAGTAATATCTAGGTTTTTAATTCAATTTTCCGTTTGGTACTTGTTAAATTTTTCGGTTTATTGTTCTTGGACTTTCGGTATTGAGAAGGTGATACTTTCATAACACGTTTAAAGGATTGCGAAAAAAATGATTGTGAGGAAAAGCCTGTGAATGTTGAGATATCTGAAATTGGATAATTGGTTGTCTCCAACAATATTTTACTTTCCCTGATGCGGGTTTGAATTAAGTATTCAATCGGGGATACACCGATTGACTTCTTGAAAGAATGTGCTAAATAGTATTTATTGATATGACTGATTTCTGCTAAAGTATCCAGGTTGATGTCTTCGCGAAAATGCAGCTTAATGAAAGTTTTGATAAAAGCGATATCTTTATTGATCTTTTGGGTTGAGGTCTTCTCTACGGTAAACGCATTTTTTCTCAGCATTTTAAACAGCAAAATTTCTAAAATATTTTGTACGATTAGTTCATAATCTTCCTGTTGGTTTTGCACTTCATCCATCAAGCAATGAAGGTAAAAGAGATAAATCTCTTGCTCCTGTTTATAATTGTAAAAAGTGACCGGTGAACCCGAACCATCTGGAGGTGAAAAGGCGAGACCCTGGATACCGAGTGCAATATATTCGAGTGGATGATCAGCCGCTGATTTTTCGGTATGTTCAACATTTGGATTAACGATAATTAAATCATGCTCTTTTACACGAACAGCTTCATTGGAAACGATAAATGTCCCTGCACCCTTGATAATATACAATAGTTCTGTAAAGTGATGTGTATGATTAATACTGTGCCAATCTTTATCATATTTTGATTTTGTTACATAGAGAAGTTTAACAGGAAGATGATTTTGATGAGATTTTGGAACTTCATATATTTCATTCGACAAAGGAAATACCTCCTTAAATGAAAGCTTTTCCAATAGTATATTTTTTTTAGTGAGTTTTTGCAATAGAAAGCAAGATACCTAAAAAACACAACAAGATGTTTATTGTGAAAGCGTTTTACCAAACGTATACTTTAGCTATAAATAGAAATAGAAGGAGGCAGAATACATGAAAAAGAAAGTTATGTTGGCAGGAGCAATTGCATTGATTTCACTAGGTTTAATGGCCTGTGGGAATGATAGTGATAAGGTTGATTCAGAAAGTAGCAAAACCAAGGGTGAAGAACAGACCCTTCATGTGGCAGCGTTAGAATCAGCTTACGGTAAAGATATGTGGACCAAAGTCGTTGACGCGTATCAATCTGCAAATCCAGATGTAAAAGTGGAATTGACGATTGAAAAAAACCTGGAAGAGGTTATCAGCCCGAATATGAAAGCTGGTAAATACCCTGATGTGGTTTTAGTGGGAACCGGAAGAGAACTAGCCTTACCTGAAACACTAATCAAAGATAATGCGTTAGAAGATATTACGAGTATACTAGATATGAAGGTTTATGGTGAAGATGTTAAAGTCAAGGATAAATTGATTTCAGGTTTTACTGATACGCTAGTGACCAATCCTTATAATAATGGAAAAACATATTTGGCACCAATGTTCTATAGTCCAACGGGATTGTTTTATAATGCCAGTTTGTTAAAAGAAAAAGGCTGGGAAGTACCAACAACTTGGGATGAGATGTGGGTTTTGGGCGATAAAGCCAAAGTTGAAGGAATCTCCTTATTCACTTATCCGACAACTGGTTATTTTGATGCATTCTTCTATTCTTTACTTTTTGAAGTAGGCGGACCGGAATTCTACAATAAAGCAATGGTATTTGAAGATGGTATTTGGGAAACTCCTGAAGCAACAAAGGTTTTTGAGGTTGTCAGCAAATTAGCAAAATATACTGAACCAACTACCGTTGCCAATGGAAATGATAAAGATTTTACTAAAAACCAACAATTAATTTTGGACAACAAAGCGATCTTCATGCCGAATGGTACATGGGTAGTCGGTGAAATGAAAGATGCACCTAGAGCTGAGGGCTTTGCATGGGGGATGACTGCTTTACCAGCACTTGAAAAAGGCGGCGATCGTTACGCATTTACTTTCTTTGAACAAATGTGGGTACCGTCTGCAGCTAAAAATAAAGATGCTGCTAAAGATTTCTTAACGTATGTTTATTCAGACGAAGCTGCAGCGATTTTTGCAGACGCTGGTGCGATTCAACCAATTGAAGGTATTTCTGATAAACTGACCGGTGACAATAAATTATTCTATAGTATCTATGATAATGGAGCAAAAGCAGGTATGGGCGGCTTTGCAGCGACAGATGCTGTTGAGGGTGTCAGCATGAAAGATACGTTATTCGGTAGTGTCGATAGTATTGTTTCTGGTGACAAAACTGTGAAAGAATGGCAAAAGGCTGTTGAAAAAGTGAGTGACCAATTACGACCTGCCTTAAAATAAAAAAATAAATAGGATTTTTGCTAGGTTGTAACGGTGAGTGATAATCTCACCGTTATATTTATTAATTGAGGTGACGGGAATGAATAAAACAAATGCAAAAAGGTTTTTTATCTTTGTATGTACGGCACCTGCACTGATTTTGTTATCGGTATTTATTTTTGTGCCGACGGTAGAAGTATTCCGGATGTCACTATATAAATGGGGCGGATTTTCAAATAATCAAGTATTCATCGGGTTTGATAACTTCAGTAAGTTATGGAATGATATGAACTTCTTTCGTTCCTTTCAAAACAGTATTTTACTAATTGTTGTTGTCACACTCGTCACTATGGTGTTGTCCATTTTATTTGCCACGTTGTTAACGAGAGAGCAAATAAAAGGCAACAACCTTTTTCGAATCATCTTCTATATTCCCAATATTTTATCGATTGTGGTCATTGCTGGTATTTTTTCTGCTATTTATGATCCAACAACAGGTTTATTAAATAATTTATTTGCAGTATTAAAGATTGAGAACCTACAAAAATTGTGGCTGGGAGATCAAAAAATTGTGATTTACAGCATTGGCGGAGCACTCGTTTGGCAGGCAGTCGGCTACTATATGGTTATGTATATGTCGAGTATGGCAAGTATCCCAGAAAGTTATTATGAGGCATCCGCTTTAGAAGGTGCAGGACGATTCACACAATTTTTTAGTATTACTCTACCGTTGATTTGGAACAACATTCGAACAACGTTAACTTTCTTTATTATTAGTACCATTAATTTAAGTTTTCTTCTCGTCCAAGCGATGACTAGTGGTGGGCCGGACGGATCGACAGAAGTGTTTCTAAGCTATATGTATAAGCAAGCATACACAAATTCTTCTTATGGTTATGGTATGGCTATTGGGGTGGTAATCTTCTTATTCTCATTCATATTAGCGGCTGTTATTAGCAAAATCACCAAGCGTGACGTGCTGGAGTATTAAGGGGGTCCATCGGCAAATGAAAAAATTTAAAGATATGAGTGCAGATAAAGTATATCGCTTATTTATCTATGTCGCTTTAATTACATTAGCAATTTCTATTATTATCCCTGTTGCATGGGTCTTCATAGCTTCGATTAAGCAAAATGCTGAATTCTATGGCAGTCCTTGGTCCATGCCAAAAAGCTTTTATTTTCAAAACTTCATTGATGCATTTCAAAAAGCTAATATGGGTTCGTATATGTTGAATTCGATTTTGGTGACTGCCTTGGCGCTCATAGTCTTATTGATTGTCGCTCTACCGGCAGCCTATGTTTTGGCAAGATACACCTTTAGAGGCAGCAAATTAATGAACAGCTTTTTTAAAGCCGGCTTATTCATTAATGTGAACTACATTGTCGTTCCAATCTTCTTGATGTTACTGAAAGGGGATACCTTCCTACAAGGACAATTTGGAGAGGGGTTCTTATTAGACAATTTATTTGTTTTAGCAGTCATTTATGCAGCAACGGCTTTACCATTCACCATTTACTTATTATCCAGCTATTTCCAAACACTGCCGACAACCTATGAAGAAGCAGCGTTTATCGATGGTGCTGGGTATTTCAAAACCATGATTAAAATTATGATTCCAATGGCCAGACCCAGTATCATCACCGTTATCTTATTTAATTTCCTTTCTTTTTGGAATGAATATATTATTGCGCTGACATTGATACCTGGTCCAGATAAAACATTACCTGTTGGACTGATGAACTTAATGGCGGTGCAAAAGGCTGCCACAAATTACGGTCAACTTTACGCAGGGATGGTAATTGTCATGTTGCCAACCTTGATTTTATACATTTTGGTTCAAAAAAAATTGACGCAAGGGATGAGCATCGGCGGATTGAAAGACTAGGAGGATTTAAATGGAAAAGAGAAAAGGGCGTGTGACCCTTCCAAGTGAAGAGAACTTTCTGAAGGAAACAAAAGAATTGCTGGAGCGATGGGGTGCGGATGCCATTCGCGATAGTGATGGAACGAAATTGAATGATGACATCAAACAATTGGATGCAAAAATTTATACGACCTATTTTGTTGCTCGTGGACATAATGAGTTTGCTATGAACCATCTGGAAGAACGCCAACAACTATATCTCATGAGCTTGTTTCATACGGCTCTATCAGAATCACTTGAAATTGATTTTATGAAAGGTTATTTTGCAGAACAATTGCAACCGGATTACCTGCATGATCCTAAGAAATACTGGGAAGTCATCGATCGGACTACCGGAAAAGTTTTGAATCCAACTTCTTGGCAAGTAAGTGAAAAGGACCATTGTCTTTTGATTTCAAAAGCAATTCCTTGGCATGAATATACTGTTTCTTTCTTAGTTTATGCTTCATGGGATCCCACACAAATGTACAATCATATTACCAACAATTGGGGTAATAAGCCCCATGATATTCCTTTTGATGTCAGAAAGCCACATTCCAATAAATTTATGAAAACGTATTTAAAACAATGGTTGGCAGAAAATCCGGAAACTGATGTGGTTAGATTCACCACATTTTTTTATCACTTTACACTAGTGTTTAATAATCTCGGTAAAGAAAAATTTGTTGATTGGTTTGGATATGGTGCCAGCGTGTCGGTGGCAGCAATGGATGCTTTTGAACAAGAAAAAGGTTACCGGTTAAGACCGGAAGACATTGTTGACAAAGGCTATTACAATACAGCGTTCAGAATACCAACACAAAGCTTTTTGGATTACATGGACTTTGTACAAAAGTTTGTTGCAGGTCAAGCAAAAGAACTTGTGGATATCGTTCATGAAAGTGGCAAAGAAGCGATGATGTTTCTTGGAGATAACTGGATAGGTACAGAACCGTATGGAAAATACTTTGAAAGCATCGGACTTGATGCTGTGGTCGGTAGTGTTGGTGGCGGGGCAACATTAAGAATGATAGCAGATATCCCACATGTCAGTTATACGGAAGGGAGATTCTTGCCCTATTTCTTCCCAGATACATTTTTCGAAGGCAACAATCCGGTGATTGAAGCCAATGTGAACTGGGTGACGGCCCGAAGGGCACTTCTACGGAATCCAGTCGATCGGATCGGCTACGGTGGTTATTTGAGTTTGGCTTATCAATTTCCAGAGTTTGTAACCTATATTGAAAAAATTACTGATGAATACCGTGAAATTTATGACACGATCAATGGCAATAAACCATATACGGGCATTAAAGTAGCAATCTTAAATTCTTGGGGGAAACTGAGAACTTGGCAAACACATATGGTCGCACATGCATTATGGTATAAACAAATTTATTCTTATTTAGGTGTGTTGGAATCTTTAAGCGGATCAGCGGTTGAAGTTACATTCATCAGTTTTGATGATGTCATCAGTCAGGGTGTTCCGGATGATGTTGATGTCATCATTAACGCAGGCGATGCCGGGACAGCTTTTTCTGGCGGAGCTAACTGGGCAAATGAAACATTAATCACCACAATCAGGGCTTGGATTCATAACGGTGGAGGCTTCTTAGGGATTGGAGAACCAACAGCCTATCACCATGAAGGCCATTATTTCCAGTTAGCAACAGCACTAGGTGTTGACAAAGAACTGGGCTTCAGTCTATCAATGGATAAATACTTTGTCACTCCTGTCGATCAGCATTTTATTTCTACTGATAGCACCCAATTTGATTTTGGTGAAGGAATGAAGAATATTTATGCTATATCTAATGAAACAGAAATCATTGAGTATTCGAATGGAGAGATTCATCTTTCCAGTCATGAGTTTGGAAAAGGTAGAGGCATCTATCTGGCGGGTTTGCCATATAGTGAAGAAAATACGCGTCTCTTGATGCGTGCGTTATTCTATGCAGCGCATAAGGAAGATGAATTCACTAAATGGCATGCCAGCAACATCTTTTGTGAGGTCCATGCATACCCATCCGTTTCAAAAATGGCGATTGTCAATAATTCGATGAAGGAACAAACGACATATGTCTATGACGGACAAGGCAACAGTAAAGAAGTGACATTGGCAGCTAGTGAAATTCGATGGGAGAGGTATTCAAATGAATCATAATGCTTCGGTCATTATAAAAATTTTTGTGTTTATCATTAGTTTGACGTTGATCATTATTGGCCAAAAAACAGCAGGAAAACTAGAACTTGGCATCATGTTAATTGGACTCGCCGGTCTTTTGGGTCTGCTTTATGATTACAATAGGAAATTCGTTTAATAAGTGAGAGGAAAACTTTATTGGGGCAGTTCAATTGCTTCGTTAAAGTTTTTCTTTTTTAAGCAATTGTCCAGTGGGTTAATATCAAAATGGGAGGTGCAGACAAATGAAAAAGGCAATCGGCATTGACATTGGGGGGACAAAGATTGCAGCGGGAATCCTCACGGAAACTGGAGTACTACTCAGGCGTATGGAAGTGAAAAGTGATCCTTCTGACAGGGAAAAAATGTTTGCTCAAGTCGTAAAAGTGGTTGAGTTAGTTCTTTTAGAATCATCTTCTTCATTTATTGATATTGCTGGAATTGGCGTAGGTGTACCAGGGAAAGTGG
>JAIMAD010000017.1 GCA_023512145.1 Bacillus sp. (in: firmicutes)
CCTTTAAGCTGTGTTAATTCTACCATTATTTCTGTCATTCTTTTTTCGATCGATATTTCCTGACGAGCAATTTTCGTAGCCATTGGGCGTTGTAGTTTTTTTCTTCGCAATAATTTTTGAAAGGCTGCCAGCATATCATACAGAGAAACATTTGGCTCTTCTTTTTTCGGTTGTTTTTCTTTAGCCATATCCGAAAGATCGCTTGGGGGTTTAGTATAGATAAGACCTCGTTCCTCTTCCATGGATTTAAGGTCTTGGGCAGCCTCTTTATATTTTCGATACTCAATCAAACGCTCAACAAGCTCGTCTCGTGGATCTTCCTCGAAGGATATTTCAGGATCCTCTTCATAAAAAAGCTCTTCATTTTTTGGTAAAAGCATTTTACTCTTAATTACTAGTAAAGTAGCAGCCATTACCAAAAATTCACTTGCAACATCAAGCTTTAGCACACTCATTTTTTTTATATACATTAAGTATTGCTCAGTTATTTGGGCAACAGGAATATCATATATATCAATTTCGAGTGTATTAATTAGATGGAGAAGCAAATCTAACGGTCCTTCAAATGCATCAATTTTCACCTGATATGGCATTACATCTCACCAAAATTCTCAAAAATAAATTCTTTGTGTAAGCACTTTGTCTATTAATAGTATAGAGGATTCAATTAATTTATCCAATAGAAAAATCATCCTAGAAAAGCTAATATTATCATTTCATGATGTTTGCCCATAACAATGGACAAATATCATACATATGATGACAAGGTGAAGAAAAAAACTGTTATAGGGGGTATTTTAAATGGTTGAAGGCGGATTTGGATCTGGATTTGCATTAATTGTCGTTCTATTCATTTTGTTAATTATTGTTGGTGCATCCTGGATTTGTTAATTAAAAAAGCAGTCGCGCCTCCTCAACAAGCACTGTTTATTCCTTTGAGGACGAGACATCATTGATTTGGACGATTAACCCGTCTAATGTGGCGGGTTTTTAGTTTTACTAACTAGTATCCTATTTACTTCAAGGTACCAAATACATATGATAAACTGAATATAAACATTTTTGGTGGAGGTGATCATTTGTACCCAAGAGAGTATATCCAATTTTTGGCTCATTTTCACGGTGACAGGGATTATTTCGAGTGTCATGAACTACTTGAGGACTATTGGAAAAAGATAGATTCTAGGAACAAGGATTCCATCTGGGTTGGTCTTATTTTATTATCTGTTTCTACTTATCATCACCGCCGCAACAATTTTGGTGGAGCGAAAAGAACATTAGAAAAAGCAGTGAAAATTTTTGAAAACCAAGCAGGTGAGTTTACAAAACTTGGTTTAGATAAACTTCAGCTTGATTTGATATTAAAAGAACGTTTATTCGCTATCCAAAAAGAAGAAACATATAAAAGCTTTTCTTTGCCAATCTGTAACCCCATTTTACTAACGTTGGCTAAAAAGGCTTGTAACCAAGAGGGTTTTTTATGGGAAGATGAAAGTGATTTCACGAATATTGCACTTGTTAATCGTCATAAATTACGGGACCGATCAAGCATTATTCAAGAAAGAATTCAGTTATTAGAAATACGAAAAGGCAACGAATAAGATTATTCGTTGCCTTTTCGTATAAAGCTAAGCTAACAATGGTTACATTTTTCTAAAAAGGCAGCAGTATTTTCATTTGAGGTAATTGCTTTATCCGCATACATTTCTTGCAGTGCTTTAACCATCTTTTTACCTATCCCCTGAGATCGGTGGGAAGGATTAACGGATATATGCAGTATTTCAAGAGAATTCGTATCATTATCATTTAGAACTCCTAACAAGCCAATAATATCTTCTTCCTTCCAAAGAAAAAGCTGCAAATTCTCGTCTGTTTCATAATCCTTCATGGTATGTTGGAGCTTCTTTAAATCCTTTTCAGTTGGCATAAAGGACAATAAGCCCATAGCGATTTTTTCGAATGCCTTCTTATAACGAATTAACATTTAGATCCCTCATTATATCAAATAAACCGTTGAAATCTTTGGTTTAGCAATAGTATATTTTTACCGAATAAATCAATAATAAACCTTTATATTATATGTAGTCGAATTTATTATGTTTCTTTAAACAACATGATACATAATTACTGGTCAATCATCAATCACTATTATTTATGTTTTGATACTAAGAAACAGGAATGTTCGCACCTGAGCTATATTTTACACCAAATAACAAAAATAAGCTATTTCTCACTTTCAAATTCTGTGCTTCACCCCTAAATACCTTTACCCGATGAAACTTCTAGCATGAAGATAACGTTAATATTAATGGAATCGGTTATAGTAATAAAAGAGGAACATTATTTTACTGACTATATTGGAGGAAACAATGAAAAAAATACTAATTTACCTAATGCTAAGTTTACTAATTTTTAATCCCGTCCGCACCTTTGCAGACATTGCTGAAGGGGACATGATTGTTACACTAGGCGAAAATTTATCAGATGATCAAAAAAATATGCTTATAGCAGAAATGGATGCTCCGGAGGATGTTCAAATTATTACTGTATCGAATCAGGAGGAACACCAATATTTAGGAAAATATGTGTCAAAATCTTTCATCGGTACAAAGGCGATTTCTTCATCTGCCATCACCATTGCAGCAAAGGGATCAGGGATAACCGTTGATTCTAAGAATATTAATTGGGTGACAGATGAGATGTATGTCAATGCCCTGATCACGGCAGGTGTCAAAGATGCCAAAATCTATATTACTGCACCCGTTACGGTTTCAGGAACAGCAGCGCTAACAGGTCTCATAAAAGCCTATGAAATTTCAGCTGATAAAACGATTCCTGAAGAAGTAAAACAAGCAGCAAACCAAGAAATGGTTGAAACAGCCGAATTGGGTGACTCCATTGGTGATAAGAATGCCTCCGCCTTAATTGCTAAGGTTAAAGAGGAAATTTCTCAAAATAAGCCTAAAAATGATCAAGAACTGCAGGAAATTATCGATCAAGCTGCAAAGGATTTATCGGTTAAGCTCACGGATGCAGAAATGAAGAGACTTATGGACTTTTTTAATATGCTAAAGAATTTAGACATAGACTGGAATCAAGTAAATGATCAGCTTACTAAAACAAAAGACCAAATCTCAAAATTCGTCCAATCCGAAGAAGGGCAGGGTTTTTTAGATAGTGTCAAGCAATTTTTCATTCGGCTTTTTGATGCAATAAAAGCAATTTTTTCATAAATTCAAAAAAACAAGCTATCGTTTTTGCGAAAGCTTGTTTTTTAATTTAAAAATTAAACCTAAAATTTTGCTTAAAAGTTTAAGAAACAAAAACTCAGTTATTATATTTCTATTTTTGCGGCGTAATGACCAAGTTAGGTTTAGTAATCGATGGGTCTGGAAGTCCGGTAACCTGTGCAAGGTTTCCGTATTTTTTCCGCAATTCCTCGATTGGCCCGTATTCAATGTTCCCAAGTGGACAGGCAGCCACACAGGCTGGTTCCTCACCCTTTTCACGGAGGTCTGCGCACATGTCACATTTTGAAATTTTCCATGTACTCTGATTGAACTGCGGTGCACCATAAGGACATTTTACGATGCAGACTTGGACACCTTTGCATACCGAAATGTCAGCGAAAACAATTCCGTCCTTTGGATTTTTCCTCATTGCACCTGTCGGGCAGTAATCCACACAAGCAGGCTTATCACAGTGGTTGCATGACATCGAAAGCCAGGCAGCGATGACATTGTGAGTCAGCCCCTCTCCCTCTTGTTCGTAGAAGCCGCCACTTTTTGATTCCCATACCCGACGATAGTTACGATCGTCGTCCAGCTCATTTTTGTCCTTGCAGGCCATGAAACAGGCATTGCAGCCGGAGCAACGGCTTTGGTTTATATAAAATCCTAATTGACTTGCCACGTTTGTCTCCCCCTTATCAAGCCTTTGACACTTCTACAAGCATAGTTTGGTGTGCATTTCCTTTTGCCAGCGGTGTTTTTCGCTGTGATGTCAACACGTTCGGACAGCCTCCGAAGTCGATTCCATTCTTATCAGGTGCATACCAGGCTCCTGCTTGCATGGCAACAACTCCAGGAATAATCCTCGGGGTGACTTCCACAGGAATCATGATCGTTCCACGGTCATTATAGATTTTGATCATTTCTCCTTGCGTAAGATTGCGCTTGGCTGCATCAATTGGATTAATCCATAGGTTTTGTTTAACGATTTGCTGTTGCCATGGGTGGTTAGCAAAACTAGAATTTGTCCGGTTTTTCCCCTTCCAGGTAATACATTGAAGCGGATATTTGTCCGTCATCGGATCCTCAGGGCCTTCCCACTCTGGAACATAAGTTGGGATTGCAGGTATTTCAACATGTTTCATATCATAAAGCCTCTTTGAAAATAACTCGATTTTTCCAGAAGGCGTTTCAAATTTATTGTTTGCTGGATCATCTATCTGAGCCTTGAAGGCAATTCTTGGTCCGTCATATCTCCAGAAATGGACGCGTTTTTTCTTAAGCTCTTCAAATGTAGGGGTATCGGCTTCAAGCTTTCTGGTTTCATCGAGAATATATTTAATCCAGCCAAGCTCATCCCGGTTCTCGGAAAATTCCTGCTCGATTCCAAGACCTTTCGCCACTTCAGACAGCCACTCATAGTCGGAGCGGGCTTCAAAGTAGTTTTTAACAACCTTCTCAGATAGCATAAAGTAGTCACCTGATGCCCATGTTCCACCTAGATTCCAGCGTTCGAAGAAGGTTGTCTCTGGCAAAAGTATATCTGCATACTTTGCGCTAGAGGTGAGAAAATGGTCGCTTACGACAATAAATTCAACTAGGCTCTCATCTTCCAGGATTTTAATGGTCTTATTAATATCTGGCTGCTGGTTAACAAGGTAGTTTCCAGCAAGATTGTAGATTAGCTTGATGTTGGCAGTTAGCTTATCCACTCCTTGAAGTCCATCTTCAACTGTAATTTTACTGGCGTCAGTAATCGCGTCTGTCCAAGACATAATGGAGATGGATGCCTTGACTGGATTTTCTGGCACAGGCATGTCAATTGGAAACTTCCTTGGAATACCACCGTAGCCAGACGCCCACGCTCCTGCCTTGCCGACATTTCCTGTTATTGTTGCGAGCATTGTTCCGCCCCTGGCAATCCGTTCGCCGCTTGCATGGCGTTGCGGGCCCCAGCCCTGGATAAGCGCAGCTGGTTTTGCAAGTGCATACTCTCTGGCAAGCCCACGAATTTTATCCGCGGGTACCTTACAAATCTTTTCTGCCCACTCCGGTGTCTTCTCCACACCATCCTTTTTACCAAACAAATACGCTTTTAATGATTCATTTGCTGGCACGCCTTCAGGCATATGTCCTTCATCAAACCCGACGACATACATGTCCATAAACGCCTGATCATGAAGGTTTTCTTTAACGATGACATAGGCCATCGCATCCATAAGCGCATTGTCTGTTCCAGGCAAGAGCGGAATCCACTCATCGGCAAAAGCCGCAGCTGTATCGGAATAGCGCGGGTCAACGATGATAAATTTAATACCTTTTTGTTTTAGCTTAAGATAATAATGATTTGTATGTCCAAAAATTGTTTCCGCTGGGTTATGCCCCCATAGGATAACAAGGTTCGTATGCTCTAACGAATCTAGTGAGCTTCCAGATTGTGCTGTTCCATATGTATACGGTGTCGCTGCCGCCGTGTTTCCCATTGAAACGGAATGATAGTAGTTTAGGTGTCCTCCATCAAGTGAAAACAGCCTTCGTGCCAGCGCTGCTCCGCCTATTGCGCCGCCAGTAACCGCTGTTCCCTGGTGGACATAGCGAGATTCTGGACCATACTTATCTGTAATCCTTTTTGTTTCCTTGGTAATTGTATTGATTGCTTCTTCCCAGGAAATTCGTTCGAATTTCCCTTCGCCCCGCTTGCCAATACGCTTCATCGGGTATTTCAGCCGGTCAGGATGGTACTGGTATTTCCGGTAGCTCCGTCCTCTCACACACGCCTTCATATATGGGTTTTGTTCGTCCAATTCATCGGTACTACGTGTGCTAATCCGCACGATAACGCCATCCTTAACATGCGCTTTGACCATGCATTTTCCGCCGCAGTCAAACGTGCTACAGGTCGAGATAATTTCTTCCGGGATATCCTTTGCTTTTACTGCCGGACCTTCCGTTTCCTTTTTTAAATACTTAGCTGTTAAAATTCCCCCAGCCACGACCGGTACTGAAAGCGCGCCAGTCCATTTAAGGAATGTGCGTCGGGTTAATGAATTGTTTGATTTCTTGTCACTCATTTTCCATTGCCTCCTTAATAATAGCGGTAATCTCATGTTCAAGTGCGATATATTCTTTTAAAAGGAGTGCTGCTCCAATAAACCATTTTGATTGAGCACTTTTGAGCAGTAATTCGCAAAACTTTGGAGTCCATTGTAGAAAATGATTGTCTAGAAATGCCATTTGATCCTTCCACAAATTGCTGATAGCAGTTCTTTCCTCGCATTCTAGTGTTTGCTGGGTAAGATAGGCGAGAAACTCCAGTTCAATGACAATATGATCTTCAGGTTCATTGTTCTCACGAATAAATTTTAATCCGTATTCGCGATAACAATCTCTTACTTTAAGTGTCTGCTCTTCAAATAGTAGATTCTCCTTACCTAAATAAACAGATTCCCAAGGAGGAGCAGGCAAAACATTCGGCCCGACAAAAAGAGTGTTAAATTCTTCTTTTGCTTGCACAAGTGCCAAATTTCCACTATTTTTGTAAGATTCTATGAATTCTAGAATCATCTTTGCTCCTTCACTGGATTCACTCAGTAACTGAAAGTCATGATTTTCTGCCAAAGTAGACATGTTCTCCCTCTCAGGCGGCGAATCCAGAAGGAAACGGATAATGTTATTTACATACAGCTTGTTTTGCAACAAAGATTGGGTAACTTGAAGTGTTAGTCCTTTTACTGCTAAAACCATCATAATCCCCCGATATATATTCAAGTTTTCACTACAATGAGACTGTAAATATGTTCCAGCCCTCACAATTTTCATCATACTAGATAAATTTCATTGCTCACTCTTTCACAACTATTGTCAAAAAGTTTTCGAATTTTTATTGCAAAATTATGGACAGTGGGAATGAGTATCACTACTTAAGCAGATTTCCTTGCACTAAAGGCACAAAACAGGAGCAATGGGATTTAATGGGGAGGCGTACAAATGAAAGATATGGTATGGATTATGACCTATTTTTAATAGAAAAAAGCTGCCGCATTTTTTTGCGACAGCCTTTCTTATTTAAATGGCAAATCATGCCGAGTTAAGTCTTCATAGGATTCTCTTTTAACAACTAGGGCCGCTTTTCCATTTTCAACAAAAACGACGGCTGGTCGTGGAATGCGGTTATAGTTGTTTGACATTGAATAACCATAAGCACCGGTACAAAAAACGGCGAGAATATCCTCCACACCGACTTCAGGGAGCGGTAAATCCCAAATCAACATATCACCGGACTCGCAGCATTTCCCTGCGATTGAAACAGTTTCTTTTGGATTGGCTAATGGTTTATTGGCAAGAACTGCTTCATATTTTGCCTGATATAGGGCTGGACGTATGTTATCGCTCATCCCGCCATCAACAGCTAAATATTTCCTAACACCAGGAACATCCTTGGAGGATCCTACCTTATAAAGGGTAATTCCAGCATCCCCAACAAGAGAACGACCTGGCTCTATCCATATTTCCGGCATGTTTAGAGAGTGCCTTAAAGTTAAACTTTTTACTTCGCTAATAATTTCACTCACATATTGGGATGGTGGTATTGGCTCATCTTCTTTTGTATAGCGGATACCAAATCCCCCTCCCAAGTTTAAAACTTTTGCTTCAAAGGACAACTCTTTATTCCAATCTGCCATTTTTTCAACAATTTTCTTTGCAGCCAATAAAAAACCAGTAGTTTCAAAAATTTGCGAGCCAATGTGGCAGTGAAGTCCGAGTACCTCAAAATTTTCAGATTGAAGCACCATTTTTAATGCTTCTTCCGCTTGTCCATTCTGAAGATCAAAACCAAACTTTGAATCCTCCTGCCCAGTTAAGATGTAATCATGAGTGTGGGCTTCAATTCCCGGGGTAACCCTTAGAAGGATACTAACCTTAACATTTTTCTCAAAGCAAATTATTTTTAAGAGCTCAATTTCCGAAAAGTTATCAATAACAATACAGCCAATTCCATGATCCAATGCCATTTCTAATTCTTGTCTACTTTTATTATTTCCATGAAAATGGATTCTTTCAACTGGAAATCCGGCAGCAAGTGCAGTATATAATTCACCGCCCGAAACAACATCCAGTGATAATCCTTCTTCATCAGCAAGTTGGATCATAGCAATTGTCGAAAACGCTTTGCTAGCATATGCAACCTGGGCGTTAATATTTTGCTCATTAAATGCCCGTTTAAAACCACGTGCCCGCTCTCTTATTAATGCTACATCATAAACATAAAGGGGCGTTCCAAATTCTCTTGTTACCGAAACAGCATCAACTCCGCCTATTTCTAAATTCCCGTTTTTATTAACGCCTGTTGTTCCGTAAAAATACATTTCCTACCCTCTCCCCATAACGTATCACTGTCGTTTATACAGATTATAAATAAATAAATAGACAGAATCCGCAAAAGATACTGCCTATTATTTATTCTTTTTTCCTTTATTTAATTAAAATCACTTTAGCATAATAGTGATAAAACCGCAATTAATTATTAGCTATTTATCCATTAGGAGGTTGCCGATAGCGGTTTCTTGGCCGAACAATGCTTGGCCTGAGGAAGGAACCTGGTATTGCCCTGCGAACAATGATTTGCAAAAATCCTTTCGGTTCAAAAGGAAGGAACGGCCAAAAGTACGGCGTATTTAGTGCACGAATTTTTACAAGAAAGAGAAATAATAAGGTTGTCCCGATGACAAATCCAGGGGTATGGAATAGAGCAACAAGAATCAACAAAGTCAATCGAGCCATTTTGTTTGCTACGCTTAGCTCATAACTGGGTGTTGTAAAGGTACCAATTCCCGAAATCGCTACATAAAGGATTACCTCAGGAACAAACAAACCTACACTAACGGCAATTTGCCCAATCAATACAGCAGCAATTAAGCCCATTGCCGTGGAAAGGGGTGTTGGAGTATGGATTGCAGCAAGTCTCAAAAATTCAATACCAAAATCCGCTATAAATATTTGAATAATGACGGGGATATTCGTCTGTTCATTTGGTCCGATAAAGGAGAGTTGTTCAGGCAGTAAAGATGGTTCTAAAACAAACAACAACCATAATGGAAGCAGTAAAATTGATGCTAATACACCTAGAAAACGAGTCCAGCGCACAAAGGTTCCACTTGCTGGTGATTCCCGAAACTCCTCCGCATGTTGTAAATGATGAAAAAATGTAGCAGGAGCGATAATGACACTAGGGGAGGTGTCAACAAAAATAAGAATATGTCCTTCAAGAATATGGTTAGCAGCAATATCCGCCCTCTCCGTATATCTAACGAGGGGATAAGGATTCCATCCCTGTTTAACGATGAATTCTTCAATTGTTTTATCAGCCATTGGAATTCCGTCTATCTTAATAGCCTTGATTTCTTTACGAATACTATTTAATAAATCAGGGTCAGCCACATCCTCTAAATAGCCTAAGGAAACATCTGTTTTTGACCGTTCGCCCACCTTTAACATTTCAAAGCGAAGCCGTTCATCCCTAATTCTCCTTCTTGTTAAGGCAGTATTTAGAATAATATTTTCGACAAACCCATCACGGGACCCTCTAACTACCTTTTCGGTATCGGGTTCCTGTGGCATTCTACCAGGATAGCTTCTTACATCGATAACAAATGCCGTATTTGCCCCTTCAACCATAACAGCCACTAATCCAGACAGAACTTGATCGACAACCTCATCAAGCGTTTTAACACGGGCCACCGATTGGTTAACAAGTCTATTTTCAATAATCTTAACTACGTCTTTTGATACCTTTTCATGATCATTGATTTCTACTAATTCTTCAATCAATTGAATAACAAAAAGCGTATCACACAAACCATTTACATAATATATATGTACATCCTTTTTTAGAATGGTTAGTTTCCTGACTCCAAAATCAAAGCTTATCCCAAGGCCAACCCGATGTTTCATATAATTTTCAATTTCATGCACTGATTCCGGGATTGGCCATTTTTTATCGTTACTTCTTGACATCAAAGCCACTCCTTTCAAGTATAAGCTCGACAGCCTGCTTTGTTATTGGGGAACCGAGTTTGTAGGAGTCGCGCCTAGCCATTTTGCCGATATCACCAATTCCTACAATAATAGGCACTTCTAATTCATCCAGGCAATAGACTGTATCTCCATTTAATCTCCCGATTTCAAGCTCTGCTATACCCAGTTTATCTACACCATATGGGGTTAACACGCCCTCACGATCGATGCTAACATCAATCCGTGCCCATTCCTCATGCCTAGATTTAGCTGCAACCGCAATAATACCTAAAACTTCTATATCTTCATGCATGGCAACATATTTCAATGCAGTCTCACCCGCACCTTCCCCAACAATGCCACTATCATCAAACATCACCAATACAGGATCATTTGGTGTTTTTTTTATTAGCTGAACAAGAGTTGGACCAGGTAATGTAGACGGATTTCCATACGAACTAGAAATACACCGACCTCCAATTTCTTTAGCAACATGCTCTACAGCCCTCGTTGCATATTCATCACCATCTGTAATTAAAATAACTCGCCGTCGAGTGTTCATACTTTGATGTCCTTTCATTAGGAAAGCGTAAGCATCCGTATAGCCGCGTAAGGAGGAGCGTTTAGTACACTAGTCGCATGGGAACCTACGCGCTTACGCTAATATCTTTAATGATGAACAAAATAAATCCATTGAAAAATCGACCCGAAAATTTTCCCAAACACAATAGCCATTATTAATATGATAAGTTCTCCATCCAATCGAATTCGTTTAGCAAGAATTGGCAGAACATTTAATACCTCTGTAAGGGCAGCTGCCAACATTCCGAAAAAGACTCCACCCGTAATTCCGAGCGGGATCAAAAAATAGGAGGAAAGATTTAATACAGGATCTCTAATACTGGCTAATACGCCAGTTAAGGCACCAAGAACAATAGCCAGTTCATAATGCTGAATCATTTTCATGGTTTTAGTTAATTGTGTCAGCCTTGGAATGATACCAAGTACTGTAAGAAACGCAACAAAACCAGAGCCTACTGCCAATCCACTTGCTAATCCTATGAAAATGACAATTAAAATGTTAATCGTCATTAACACGGTTTATACTTTCTTTATTTTCATGAATAATCACATAATTATCTATATCCATCTGATAATTAAACATTTCCACTTCTAATGGGCTGGGTTCTTCATTTAGTCGTTTCTTAAATACATGATTAAAAAATATAATCATACCTAAACCTAATCCTATGGAATAAGGTATTTGAAATAGTAATGGTTTTGCATCGCGCTTACCCGTTATGATCGTATATATTTTTTCATGGACACTTTTCATGCTAACATCATCATGAAAATTCATAATCGCCATGGCAGACCCAAAAAACAACAGAAACCATATTAACAAAAAAAACGGAAGGGAAACTTTTTTTTTCTTATATACTACTTCAATAATCGTTTGTGCCGGACCAATGGTTTGAATTTCCATTTCTCTGAACCTGTCTGTAACTAAATGGATTACCTTCATCACATCGATGACGACAATGTTCCGATCCATTTCGGTTAATTGATGAATTATCATTGACTGTAAATATGAATGATATTCATCTGGTGCAATAATTTGGGCAATATCCTTTAACAATACTTTTTCTTCTGGCTTTGCTTGAACACGATTCCGCATGCGGATGTAGATTGTTTTTTCCAAAACATTCACTTCCCACACAATGATTTCCTTGTATATAGTAGTATGGGTAATAAATTCTTTTTCATGAAGTCCAAAAATTACCAGAATTACTTTTAAAAAAGCTGTAGCACGGGTGTGCTTACTCCGAATTCAGATAATTATTTTATTAGTTCCTAAACAAATAAAAGACCGTCTGAATCAGAGATCCATACGGTCTTTCATTTGCAGTAAAATTCTTTTTTCTAATCTTGATACTTGAACTTGGGATATTCCCAGCCTAAGGGCAACTTCAGATTGTGTTTGATCCTTGTAATACCGTAAATAGACGATTAGCCGTTCTCGTTCCTCCAAATCAAGAATGGCTTCTTTTAAAGCAATCTTATCAAACCATTTTCCATCATTGCCATCATCGATTTGGTCAAGTAATGTAATCGGATCCCCATCATTCTCATAAACTGTTTCATGGATAGATGAGGGTGTCCTACTCGCTTCTTGGGCGAGGATTACATCCTCAGGGGCAAGCTGCAGATGTGCTGAAATTTCGTTAATGGTCGGTATCCTTCCAAACGTTTTCGATAATTCATCCTTCGCTTTTCGAATTTTGTTTCCCATTTCTTTAAGCGATCTGCTAACCTTTACCGTTCCATCGTCACGGATAAAGCGCTGAATTTCACCGATGATCATTGGAACTGCATAGGTCGAAAACTTTACATCATAGGAAAGATCAAATTTATCAACTGATTTTAATAATCCGATGCAACCAATTTGGAATAGGTCATCAGGATCATAACCTCTGTTTAAGAATCGTTGGACAACAGACCAAACGAGACGCATATTTTTTTCAACAATTAAATCTCTTGCACTGGAGTCTCCTGCTTGACTCCTTTTGATGAGATCTTTTACTTCATGGTCTTTTAGATATGTTTGACTTTTATCTTTCTTAACCTCCACATCCATTGGCAAGTCTCCTTAATTGCAAAGCATTTTGTGGTTTTGTAAATGCTTTCGTAATCTAACCTCGGTTCCTCGACCTGGCTGTGAATGAACCTCTACCACATCCATGAAATTTTCCATGATGGTAAACCCCATACCAGAACGTTCTAAGTCGGGCTTCGTTGTAAATAGTGGCTGACGTGCTTCTTCCACATCTGCAATTCCTAGTCCAACATCTTTAATTGTTAGCTCAATTAATCTATCTTCAATTGTTACTTTTATATAGACAATTCCTTTTGGATCATTTTCATAACCATGAATAATTGCATTTGTCACGGCCTCTGATACAACTGTTTTTATGTCTGTCAACTCATCCAGATCAGGATCAAGCTGGGCAATAAACGCAGCAACGGTAACACGGGCAAATGATTCATTTTGACTTATTGCACTGAACTCAAGCTTCATTTCATTCTTCATTCAGGCCACCCCCTAATCTTTGCAATGCAGATTCTTCTGTCTGTTCCATTTTAATAATCTTAAATAAACCAGACAAATCGAATAATCTTTGTATCGCAGGGGAAATTGCACAAACAACCATTTCACCTTGCACCTGTTTAACCTGTTTGTATCTGCCTAATATAACGCCTAATCCAGAGCTATCCATAAAGGTTAGCTGTTCCAGATTTAAGATAATATGGCGAATCTCATTTTTTTCAATTACTGTTATCACCTTTGCGCGAAGCTCATCCGCAGTATGGTGATCTAATTCACCACTTAAACGAATAACTAGGATGTTATGTTTTGTTTCCATATCAATATTAAGACTCACTATCCCGTCCTCCTTAATCTGGTATAGTGAGTCAATTCTCTTTCTAGGCGTTAATCTCCTTCTACAAGTACAAAACTAGTCGCAATTCGCTAAAAGTAGTGGCCTGTTTTGAAAATTCGACACTATGCAGGACTATTTTCCAGCCTTTGTAAACATTCCAAATGAACGTTTATATAAGGTCCACCAGCCAGCTTCCTTTACTTCTTTATTTGCCACTAAAGGGCTTTCAAGAATGACCTTTCCGTCCTTAATAAGCTTTATGATTCCAACTTTATCGCCTTTATTTATTGGCGCATTGAGGTTTTTTTTGAGGTTTACTTTTTGTTTAACATCCTCTATCTTTTCACCCTTTTTTGTAAGCAAGGACATAGGCTCACTCGTTACAGCTTCCACAGACTTTTCCTGCCCTTTACTTATTTTTGCTTGACCAATGGCCTCGTTTCGTTTAAACAATGGGTGTGTTTGATATTGATTGAAGGCATAATTAAGCATTTTTGTTACTTGGGCATTTCTGTCCTTTGAAGTTGGTGAACCAAATACAACCGCTATCACACGCATACCATCCTTCTCGGCCGTTGCTGTTAAACAGTATTTTGCTTCTGCTGTAAATCCTGTTTTGAGTCCGTCTACTCCAGGGTAAAAGCGCACCAATTTATTGGTATTAACAAGCCAAAACTTTTTGTCTGTTTTTTCACGAAGATATGCTTCATACATCCCAGTGAATTTCGTAATGTCTTCATATTTTAACAACTCTTTAGCTATGAGAGCCATATCACTCGCGGAACTAAAATGGCCAGCGATGGGGAGACCCGTTGTATTTTTAAAGAAAGTATGCTTCAAACCTAGTTCTGTTACCTTTTTATTCATCATATCGACAAATGCTTCTTCTGAGCCTGCTATCCTCTCAGCCATTGCAACAGAAGCATCATTTCCAGAACCAATTGCAATTCCTCTCATCATTTCCTTTGTTGTCATTTCTTCGCCAGCTTCAAGAAAAATTTGTGAACCACCCATTGAGGCCGCATATTCACTTGCTCGGATGTTCTCATCCCAAGTAAGCTTTCCTTGATCAATTGCTTCCATTATTAAAAGCATCGTCATAATTTTGGTCATACTTGCCGGTGGTAGCTCTTCCATACTATTTTTCTCATAGAGGACTTTACCTGTGTCTCGCTCAATTAAAATAGCGGATTTAACATTGCTGACGATATCAGCACTCTTTTTTTCTTCAGCAGCAAAAGCAGATGGACCCCAAAAACTTGTAAGCAAAAAAGATGTCACTAGTATAGAGACAAATCGTTTCATTCGCATAACCCTCCATTCTTTATAGTTTCCATTTTTTCCAAATTCAATGACTTTATACAATAATTACCTTTAATATTTAATAAAAAATAGGGTGTCAGGTACCATGCGAGTTACTCACATGGTCCTGACACCCTACCTCTTTTTTATTATTCTGTTATTTCTTCATGAATTAGGATTGGTGCATCAACCTTCGACGCTGAAATCTTGATATTTTCATAAAGTTTTTCTTTTACGTCACTTACTTCTTCAAAATTGCTATAAATTGTTACTAATGACTCACCTTTTTGAACCTGGTCACCGATTTTCTTTCTTAAGACAAGCCCGACAGCAAGGTCAATAACAGAATCCTTTGTTGCCCTTCCTGCTCCGAGAATCATAGCGGCTGTCCCAACTTCATCAGCGACAATTTCAGATACAAAGCCTGCCTCTTTTGCTTCAACTTCAAATGCATATTTAGCTTGCGGCATTTTTGATGGATCATCGACAATTGATGCATCACCGCCTTGGGAGCTTAGAAATACCTTTAATTTTTCAAGCGCAGACCCATCTTTAATTACATTTTCAAGCATAGTTCGTGCTTCTGCTAATGTGTCAGCCTTTTCTGCTAAGTAAACCATATGGCTACCAAGTGTTAAACAAAGCTCTGTTAGATCCTCTGGACCTTCACCCTTTAAGGTATCAATCGCTTCTTTCACCTCAAGCGCGTTTCCGATCGCATATCCAAGCGGTTGGCTCATATCGGAAATCACTGCCATCGTTCTTCTGCCGACATTATTCCCAATCCCGACCATCGCTCTTGCCAATTCTCGTGAATCATCGAGTGTCTTCATAAATGCACCCGCACCCGTTTTTACATCAAGAACAATTGCATCCGCCCCAGCAGCAATCTTTTTACTCATAATAGAACTTGCAATTAACGGGATGCTGTCAACGGTTGCCGTCACATCGCGTAGTGAATAAAGTTTCTTATCTGCAGGAGTTAAGTTACCACTTTGTCCAATGATTGCGATTTTGTTTTTATTAACAAGATTAATAAATTCATCGTTTTCAATCTCAACATGGAAACCTTTAACAGCTTCTAATTTATCAATCGTTCCACCAGTATGGCCTAACCCGCGTCCCGACATTTTTGCAACTGGGACACCAAGGGCGGCAACAAGCGGTCCAAGAACAAGTGTGGTTGTATCGCCAACACCCCCTGTTGAATGTTTGTCCACTTTAATTCCTTCAATTTGTGCTAAATTGATTTGATCACCGGATTCAACCATTGCCAACGTTAAATCTGCTCTTTCTTGCTCCGTCATTCCTTTGAAAAAGATTGCCATCGTTAACGCACTAACCTGGTAATCTGGAATCGACCCATTGGTATACCCCGTAATAATAAAATTAATTTCTTCCGTAGATAATTCATGTCCATCTCTTTTTTTCTCAATCAAGTCAACCATTCTCAACTTCATCACCACTTTACAATTATTTCTTATTCGCAATTGTTATAACAATTTCTTTTATATATCGAAGGAAGTCAGCTTTGACTCTTTCTGTCGTTTCAATAACTTCATTGTGTGTCAGCGGCTGATCGAGAATACCTGCTGCCATATTTGAAATGCAAGAAATACCAAGGACCTTCATCCCACTATGGCTAGCAACGATTACTTCTGGGACAGTCGACATGCCAACTGCATCACCACCCAGATAACGGACCATGCGGATTTCTGCAGGTGTTTCATAGACCGGGCCTGGGTTCCCATAATAAACACCTTCTTTGACATTAAGGTTTAAACGAACTGCAACATCTCTTGCTATGGCAGACAGTTCTTTAGAATACGCCTCAGACATATCTGGAAAGCGGACACCTAGTTGGGAGTCGTTCGGTCCAATTAATGGATTTGTTCCCATATTATTAATATGGTCAGTTATTATCATTAAATCACCTGCTACGAAGCTTTCATTTACGCCACCGGCTGCATTTGTGACAATTAACATGTCAACTCCAAGTTCTTTCATGACGCGAACAGGGAAGGTCACTTTATCCATACTATATCCTTCATAGAAATGGAAACGGCCTTGCATGACGGCAACCTCCACACCATTTAGTAAACCAAAAACCAGTTGTCCTGCATGACCTTCTACTGTAGAAATTGGAAAGTCTGGAATTTCATGATAGGGAATTTTTACAGGGTTCTCAATTTCGTCTGCGAGAACACCTAAACCCGACCCTAGAATTAAGCCTATTTTTGGCGTCTTTACATATTTTTCTTTTAAAAAACCTGCTGCGTTTTTAATTTGTTCAAAATTCATCCCTCTACCTCTTTTCTATTTCAATTCATTTAAAAAGCTTATCCCGTAGTTCGGCATTTTCACTTTAAAGTTTTCGGCAAGTGTTGCACCTAGGTCAGCAAATGTACCTCTAATTGGAAGTTCTTTTCCTATATCGAAACTCTTTGAGTAAACAAGTAATGGTACATATTCTCGTGTATGATCTGTGCCCGGTGCAACAGGGTCATTTCCATGGTCGGCGGTAATCATTAATAGGTCGTCATCGTTCATTTTCACAAATACTTCAGGCAGGCGTGCATCATATTCCTCAAGTGCTTTCCCGTAGCCCTCAGGGTCGCGGCGGTGGCCATATAATGCATCAAAATCAACTAGATTGACAAAGCTAATACCTGTGAAATCCATATCAAAGGTTTCAATAAGCTTATCCATACCATCCATATTGGAAATTGTTCGAAGTGACTTTGTTACGCCCTCTCCATCATAGATATCAGCAATTTTCCCGATTGCAATCACATCTAAGCCTGAGTCTTTTAATTCATTCATAACCGTGCGGTCAAATGGTTTTAATGCATAATCGTGGCGGTTCGGTGTCCGTTTGAAGTTCCCTGGTTCACCCAAGAATGGTCTTGCAATCACACGCCCAACCATGTACTTCTCATCAAGAGTCAACTCACGAGCAATTTTACAAATTTCATATTGCTCTTCAATTGGGACAATTTCCTCATGTGCTGCTATCTGGAGCACAGAATCGGCAGAGGTATAAACAATTAGAGCGCCAGTCTTCATATGCTCTTCGCCAAGCTCAACAAGGATCTCTGTTCCACTTGCCGGTTTATTTCCAATAATCTTTCGACCAGTACGTGTTTCTAATTCTGAAAGAAGCTCCCTCGGAAAACCATCAGGAAATACGCGGAAAGGGGTTTGAATATTTAAACCCATAATTTCCCAATGACCTGTCATCGTATCTTTTCCATTTGAAGATTCCATCATTTTTGTATAAAAAGCTAACGGTTTTTCCGCTTTTTCAATTCCTTTAATTTCACGAATATTACTTAAGCCTAACTTAGACATGTTCGGCATTGTTAAGCCGTTCATTCTCTCAGCAATATGCCCAATCGTATCTGAGCCTGTGTCACCAAATTTTTCCGCATCAGGAGCTTCCCCAATACCAACCGAATCCATTACGATAATAAAAATCCGTTTATATGTATTTGCTGTCATTCGATTTTTCCTCCTTTAATCAATCGAAAACGTTTATATGTTGCCCTCTTTATAGTTGGAATATAAAAGTAAATCTATTTTTATTTGTCAGAAGTCTGACATCTCTATTGTACTAAATAATTACAAAATTACAAGCAAAAATGCCACCAAAATTTAAAGGCAGCTGTTTAATTTATTCGATATTTCTAAGAAAACTCATAGACTGACTAGTCTTAAATGCAGAAGGTGCAAAGTAATAACACGAATACCTTCTTTTTAGGATAAAAACGCAGACTAACATAAAAACTATGAATCTATTATGCACGAGGATGATATTTGCTATAAACATCCTTTAACTTTGTTTTAGTGGCATTGGTATATATTTGTGTTGTAGAGATATCTGCATGCCCTAACATTTCTTGGACTGCTCTAAGGTCAGCCCCATTTTCTAACAGGTGGGTAGCAAATGAATGGCGAAGGATATGTGGTGTAAGCTCTTTTTCAATTCCAGCACTTTTTGCTAACTTTTTCAATATTTTCCAGAATCCTTGTCTGGTTAGCCGTTTCCCTTGATGGTTTAAAAATAATGCAGGGTCCCGATGCTTTTTTGAAACAAATTGTGGTCTTCCCTTATCTAAAAATTGCGTAATGGCATCAGTTGCTGTTCGCCCAATCGGTATAATTCGCTCTTTATTTCCTTTTCCAAAACAACGAACAAATCCCATCGTTACATGAACATTCTCTATATCAAGACCAATTAGTTCACTTACCCGGATGCCACTTGCATACAGCAACTCAAGCATAGCCTTGTCCCTTATTCCGAAGTGATCAGGTGGCATTGGTGCATCCAAAAGGATTTCTACTTCCTGTAAACTCAATACTTTAGGCAGTGCTCTTTCCAGCCGTGGTGTGTCAATTTGTACTGATGGGTCTTGATCTGTTGCTTTATCTCGCAATAAAAATTGATGGAATGACCGAACTGAGGCAATATGTCTGGCAACTGTTTTCGAAGATTTCCCTTGGTCTTTTAAAAAAACTAGAAACTGAACAATATGTACACGTTTTACTTCATTTATAGATAGGACGGATTCAACATTTTTCAAATAGTGAAGGTAGCTTTTTAAATCTCGTTCATATGCCATAATGGTATTTTGGGCTAGCCCTTTTTCTACGATTAAGTAATGCATAAAATCTTTTAAGTGATCTTCCATCGCATTTACTCCCCATTTAAATAAAACAATTTCAGTCGATTTAATAACAAAAAATTTTCATCCTCCACTGCGTTTGAAACCTTTAGCGCAGCACCCTTCGGTTCATCATAACGATGATAGTTTTGGTATTCCTCATTTACCAACATGATACCATAATAGAAGAGAACCGTGCACCCAGTGAAAATAATAAAAACTTTTATGGTTTGCAGTATAGCACTTAAATAAGAGATCATTTTACTTCCCCCAATTTCCAATCATACTAGTAAATGGTATGCCGAAATAGACAAGTTTTATACCTAGCTGACCGAGAATGGAAGGAAATTATTTTTTTAAGGAAGTGTATAAAAAAAAGCCCCTTTTCAATAAAAAAGGTGCTTCATTGATTATCAGCTTTCTCTTCCTTTTTGCTTTTATCCTGGCAGCGGTAACAAATACCATGAAAGGTAAGCCGATGATCTTTTATTTTAAAATTCCATCTACGTTCTACAACCGCTTCGACATCTTCAAGTAAATCTTCCTGAATTTCATCAACAGCCCCACATTCAATACAAACTAGATGGTGGTGGAAATGTGCTGCACCTTCTTGACGAAGATCGTAGCGAGAAACCCCATCACCAAAATTTATTTTATCGACAACTTTTAATTCCGTTAACAATTCCAGGGTTCGATAAACAGTTGCTAAACCAATTTCAGGCGACTTTTCTTTTACGAGGAGGTATACATCTTCTGCACTTAAATGATCCTCTTCATTTTCAAGTAAAACTCGAACGGTTGCTTCTCGCTGTGGTGTTAGCTTATAACTAGCTGAATGCAACTGTTTCTTAATTCGTTCAATTCTAGTTTCCATCCTGAAGTTCCTCCCTCGCCACTGTTAATTCTCATTATAACAGATGACAATTGAGAATCAAAATAAAATAATTATAAATAAGATTTTATAATTTATATTATTTAAAAATTATTACAAACTAGTCGCGCCGATGATTGATTTCATCAACCAGGGAGAAAGATATGCCTCTATTCCCGATGCTACTGCAATGAGAATTACAGACACAATTAAGGCCAAAATGTATCTCTTAAAATATGGGAGGATTGGCTGGGCATATTTTTTCATAAACTGCTTTTTGATCATTCTCATTGAGAATATCACTGATAATGACGCCATCATAATAAAAACAGGGATAATAATCATATTTTGCGGAAGGATGGAAACCAATGCCAGCATAAAACCCTTCCAGCCCATTTGACTAACTAGAAAACCAACGGTAAACCCGACAACCATTCCTTTTGAAAATAAAAGGATGAGAATAACCGGCAAGCCAATTATTGAAATCCCAAGTATCCACATGAGCCCAATAAATTTACTATTATGGAAAAAGCTTTGCAAAAATAAATCCTTGTTACCAGCTACTTTTTCGTCAGAGACTTGTCCAAAAAATTGTGATAAATAGTAGAATAAATCTTCCTTTTGAGTAATACTCATGCTATTCACAACGATTGCCCCAAAGATCACACCCATTAAAAATAACACAACAATAAATAAAAAAATCGAGGAATGCTCACGGAAATAACTTGCGGCATCGGACTGGTACAATCGTTTTTTCATTTGTGTATCCCCCTATTAATCTAAATCAATACTACATTCTATGCCTGTCTAGTTATTCTATGACCAAATTTTGATAGATTACATAAGAAAAGCACAAGCGCCCATTTAGCAGCGTATTTCCTTGCGCGCTTCAACTAAGATAAAGGAAACACGAAGAGCGATAGCGATTCGATGTTGACTTATCGAAGGGAGAAGCGCGAAGTCCACTAGCAGTACGGGCGCTGCAGCACGGACA
>JAIMAD010000186.1 GCA_023512145.1 Bacillus sp. (in: firmicutes)
CCTCTAGGGTCATCGTAACGCATTCTAGTATAGCTTAGCGCATTTTCTCCGTTTAGATTCATTGTGCCTGGTGTAAAATGGAATCCATCTTGGGTAAAATCTAACTCATTTTGGACAGTAATACCACCAACTGCATTAACGATATCCTTAAATCCTTCCATGTTTACCTGCATATAATAATCGATGGGGATATCGAGGAAGTTCTCGACGGTATCCATTGCCATTGGAACTCCTCCAAATGCATAGGCATGGTTTATCTTATCTTCTTTCCCTTTGCCAACTATCTCAGTACGCGTATCACGTGGAATGCTGAGCATTTTTACTGAATTACTGTTTGGATTTACAGTTAAAACGATAATTGTATCAGATCGACCCTTGTCTCCCTCGCGTTGATCTACACCTAACATTAATACAGAAAAGGGGTCCTTTTCCTTGAACGCAACTGGTTCTTGACGTTTTTCAGATTGTTCCCGTTCGACTGGTTGATGCATTGTGTCCACTGCATTTTTCAACGAATTATATATTGTGAAGGCATATACTCCGCCAGCAACTAACAGTAGTAAAAGGATGATTCCAGTTACTTTTAGCCACTTTCTACTCTTTTTCTGCGCTCTCATTCGACATTTCCTCCAAAAAACCTACATATTTTGCATCTCTACTCTCTAGAATAGCAAAAAAATGGGAAGGATGATATTAAAAGATTGTGAAAATTTTACGATATTGTTTTGGGAGGTAACTTAATTTCCTTAAATAGATACGAGATTACAATTGGAAAATTAGGGTGTCAGGCACCACGAGGGGACAATTGCCCTTTTTGGTGACTGACACCCTAATTTTTACATTTTTTTAGAGGATGGTAGATCAGTATAGAAAAATAGCGAGAAGGGTTTGTGCTAGGAATGTAGAGGATGATGAATAGCTAATGGATGATATAGGTTACTAGTCCTTTTACATTGGCATAAAGTGCTGCATGGGTCCTGTCGGCTAGTCCTAGTTTAGCTAATATCTGACTTACATGTTTTTTTACGGTGTATTCTGTGATATACATGGTCTGTGAGATTTTCTTATTTGAATGTCCCTTACCAAGTTCAATTAATATTTCCTTTTCCTTTGGTGTCAACTGTTCGAAATGCCCATCATCATCAAGAGGCTCACTTGATTTCATGACCAAATCGAGTACCCCTGGGTCATAATATTTTCGTCCTTTGCCAATAATTCTTAATGCATGAATTAGTTCTTCAGGGAATGCTTCTTTTAAGATATAACCAGCGACGCCTATTTCTTTCGCGCGATTAAAGTCTTCTTCATCTGTTGATGAAGTCAGCACAACAAATTTACAAATTATCCCTTTCTCCATTGCTTCAACTATTAAATCTAAACCTGACTCAGCTGCTAGTCGAAGATCAACTAACGCCAAATCGGGTTTCGCCGTAGTAAAAAGTGCCATTGCCTCGATACTATTTGTTGCTTCTCCGAGAACCTCCATTGATCCGTCTAACGAAAGAATCGAGGCTAGTCCTCTTCTAACTAATGGATGATCGTCAACAATAACCACCTTCATTATCCAGCCACCCCTTGTTTTATTAGTGTTTTTACATTTGGAATATCGATTTGTATTTCTGTCCCAAGCCCATGTATTCCATTGATGGAGAAGGTTCCAGCGAAGGAATCTATGATACTTTGCATATTAATAAGACCAATACCGTTATCCTTCTTGCCTTGATCCCCGTGCGATGAAATCCCAAGCCCATCATCGCGAATGACTAAGATTGTTTTCTCTTCTAGTAAAGATAATCGTACTTCGATACGATTGCATTCCCCATGTCGAACCGCATTTCCGCACGCTTCACAAATCATTTGATAAAGTGGTTGCTTCAATTTATCAGAAATTTTCGCCTCATCACCAGTTATTTGGTAGTCAACGAGTATCTCATTTAACTTGGAAAATTCATCAAAGTATTTTTTCAAACGGACGAAAAAAGGTTTCTCGCCTTTCTTCAGTGTGCTAAGGCGGTATATTGCTGAGCGGAGTTCTTTCATAGTGGTATTTGCAGACTGTGAGAGGAATTGGTACTCATGATTCATTTCCTCCCAGGTCATATTCCGACTTTTCACCTGTAAACTATGCAACGCACAAACAATACCGAATAATCTTTGTGAAACGCTATCATGGATTTCATTAGCAATCCGATTCTGTTCTTCGATGACGAGCATTTGCTCCCTCATCTGCTCCATATGGATTCTCTCAAGCCATATTTCACTAAGTTCAGCAAAAAACTCAAAGGGACGATTTAGCAGGAATGTCTGGCTAGTTTTACTAGAACCTGCGACCTTAACGCCTAAAACACCAATATTATTGGAGGTTCTGATTACTTTCATCCAATACCATTCGTTGCTAAGTTTGCTGACAAACGGCTCTCTTTTTCCACGGATATTATCCCATTCTCTTTTAAGATTCGTTTCGAGCTCGCTGTTATTCGTTGCATTGGCGAGATGACTATTTTGGTGATTTAGATTTGTTAACCAAAAGAAAGCCGCTTCAGCTTGTGTGCATTTAAGTAAGGAAGAAGTAATTTCCTTTGCTAATTTTTCAGGTCTCTTCTCAGAAGAAATGGTCTCCATCAGATGGTAAAGTGACATAATCTGCTCTAATGTTTGTTTATATTTTTGATTTGTTTCAGTGAGCGTTTTATTTACCTGTAATAGTTCTTCCTGCTGTGTTTTTAAAAGCGTAGCTTTTGATGCTAACTCTTTCGTTAAGCCTGAGAATAAGCGTGCAAGCAAGGTGGTAAGTAAACAAACGAGATAAAAATCGCTCTTTTCTGCCAAAAATAGTGCGATATTGTCAATATGAAAGAGGTGATAGGCAATGAAGGTCGTACTGCCAAGGTAGAAGGTTAATGCTCCCCAACAAAATAAAGGTGTCAGAAAGCTTGCCGCAACTAGTACTGGATTCATTGCATACCAGATAAATGGACTGGAAATTCCGCCAGTAGGAGCCAGCAACAACATCAAGCCGATGGTTTCAGCTAACACGGTCAATTTTAGAATGGTGTGGTTCTCTATATACCTTTTTTGTAAATCAGTTATGATCCAAGCCGCACCACCCAGTGACAGGACGACACCTACTTTGAAAAATAAAGGTGATTGTGGACCAATCAAATAAAAGAAGGAAGTGACTACTAGTGAACTATATCGATATAAAAACACGAGATTCATTTTGCTGGAAGGTTTCCTTAGGATGAAATGATAAAATTGATTAACCCTTTGCATAGACGTTCTCGCTTTCTGCTCCCTTTTTCGAATCTGGAACAAAATCTATTTTACTAGTTTCATAGCTATACAAATAATCCCCATCAACGATAAAGTATACTGCGCTCATATCTTGATGGTCTTTATTGAAGAAAATAGGAAGTTCTTTTTCATCCGCAATTTTAATAATTGATGTAAAAGAATCGAGTGTGAAGATTGACTTCTGGGTGATATTTATTTTTTGTGAAACGGGAATAATTCTACTTCGATACTTTTTATTGATTCTTTCCACTTGTGAGGCAGCAGATAGTTCCCTATTGGTTGACCAATTTTTAGAGAAAAAAATAACCGCTAGGAGTAATAAAACAGATAAGAGTGTACTGATTAATCGAACTGAGCTTAATGGCAGTGTGATACCAAATAATTTGAAGGTATTTTCCATTGTTTGAGCCGTTGTAAAGGGGATGTTGGATGTAAACACCTTTTCGCTGGCCAGCTTAATTTCTTCATCGGAGTATTGGAAGGCAAGCTTGTCCTGGGCGTGAATCGTTGTTTCGATGCCATCATAAAGAATCATTCCTTGGATAGTTGGAACGACTGCTATTGTATACTGATCAGACCGAATTCCTGTTTCATCTTCTACTTGTGTGATGAAGGCGTGAATTTTTTCGAGTTCAATTTTATAAGTATGATCGATAATGGATAATTCTGTTCCTGTTAGCTTAAATTCTTGTTTTTGTTGTAATGGAAAGGTTCTCTCCCAAAGGTCACCCGCTTGGATTGAGAGGAGGATATCATATGTACCGCTCGCGGAAACTTGTAGCGAAGGAGTGATTGTCGATTTTATGTGGACGGGTATTTCATTGGTGATTTTTTTGAAAATGGTATCCCCAGCTTCAACCGTTCCTCCATTTGGATAAAGAATATTTGGGATAACCATTGCCTTGTAATCATAGCTTGTCTCAATCTGTGCCGTGTTGTCATTTGTTTGGTTCGGTGTGATGCTTGGCTGTGATATGGAATAGATTGCTATGGCTACTGCTATCATTAGTACTGGTACAAGGATAATGATAGCTTTCTGATTGTTCCTCTCTAACCTATTTGCTAAGCTCCCTCTCAATTTCCATCACCCCACTTATTTTTCTTCATCAAAAGCTGGTATCGTCGATTTTATGTCGGCACGACCACCTTTCCAATGGGTTTTTATTTGAATAACAAGGCCAGTTAAGTTCTTTGGATCGCCAGTAATCGTAAACTGCTTTACGCCCCCAGGCTGGACATAGTGAGAATCATTTTCTTTTTCAGGAATCAGCTCGTGGCCAGTTTTATTAATTACTTCAATTCTATCTATTCCAATGGTATTCCCCGTGTTATTTGTAAGCGTAAGCATGTTATTGTTCAAATAGGTTATCGCAATAAGTGCATGATCTTCTGCAACAATCGATAACGTTGTCTCGTTCCTAATTGTAGCCGTGGTAAAACTGTTGGAAGGCAAGAGGAGTAATGATAGGGATATGAAAAGTATGAACAGAGAAAAGCTGAATTTCAATGCGTTCCCTCCTAAACTACATAATAAAGGCCTAATTAAACTGAACAGATTGTCCACTTCAATCAGGCCGGTTGCACCACTAACTCCATACGTCCAAGGTGCCCAAATATAGGACGTATTTCACAGTTCCCAATCACATTTCGATTTCACAATTAATTATAGCACACAATTATAAATATTTTGTCAATTTTCGTTGTAAATATTGTTGTAATTTGTAAATTTATTTTTTATCCAATCTTAAACCAAAAAGGGGAGAATTGATGGACTCGCCACCAATTTTCCCTTTTTGATTTTCAACCTAATTTGCAACAGCTTCAGACTCAACGATAATAGAACCCATTAATTCTGCTTGTGAGACGACATGTCCGCTCGGAATATTAATTTTTACTGCGATGTTTCGGATATTTTGCATGCCTGAATTGGTTTCTTTGAATACTTTATCTATTACTAAAGCTTGACCTTTTGTTCCCCAAGTAGGACTAGCGCTTTGCCCTGTAGTACCAAAAGTAATATATGGTGCATAGTCACCTGTTGCGTGGATGGTCACTTTAATTGTCTCAGCTGATTTGTTTCTTAGTGTAAATAAGGGATTCCATTGGTATTCACTATTCGGCTGTAGTCCGTGAAATACGGGAGCGCCAGTTCCACCACTAATTCCTTTACCAAATTGGAAGAAAAGCTCGCCGTTTCGCATGACAGCAGTTTCATCTTTTGCACCAACAGTGCTTTGCCATGACCAAGGTGTATTAGCTTCGAGAGTTAATAGTGATTGATTCGTATTAACTACCTTCAGCTCTGAGGCATTTGTTACAGTTGCCTTGTTATAAGACATTGCAGCCATCACACTTGATATGGCTAGAAGAAATACTACCATTAACAATCCCTTTTTCATTCTCATCTTTTAATCTCCTCCTAGTTTTTGTATTATTCTGATTTCTTTTTTCTATTTTTAGTATAGGCTGATTTTCGTTTGCAATCGTCACTCGGAAGTGTGCTTTTTTCCTATCGTTCGTCTACTCTTATCATCTACTTGAGTATATAGACAGTATACTTTGGTACCATATCAATTCTACTTTAGAGGGCTTATTTTTCCATGGATTTACCATAAAATGAAGGGAGGGGGAATCCATTCTATGAAAGTATTTTCAAAGATATTGACCATTTTAATGGCCATGGGCATCTTTTGTACCTTAATTGCTGGAATTGGATCAGCTATTACAAAAAAACCTGTTTTACTTACTGTGATCCGTTCGAATAGTATGTACCCTGTTTGGGAGCGCGGCGACTTGGTAATCATAGAGAACCTGAAGGAAAAGGAAAGTATCCAGCCAAGAAATATTGTCTTTTTTAAAACGAAAGAGGGAAGTCTTGCTACAAAAGGTTGGATTGCGCACCGGGTAATGAGCGGGGATAATCAAAAAGGATTTATTACGAAGGGTGATGCCAATGAATATACGGACCAGGAGTCAGTTGGTACGGGTCCAATTAATCGGGAATGGATCGCCGGAAGAGCATTAACAATTGGAGGAAGCCCATTGGTCATTCCTAAAATGGGGTACTTATCGTTATGGGCAGAAAAGTATCAGAGCAAGCCATATATATTACCCGTTCTAGCCATCATTCTCGCTTGTATCATTGCAATTGGAGAATTTACAGCTGGACAAAAAAAGGGAAAGAAAAGGCATGGAATGGAGTTACCCATCATGTATATAATCGGTGGGGTAACCATTTCTGTGATAATGGGCGGGACAATGCTCGCATCTGGACAAACAGTTAACGTAGTCTATGGAGTCTCTAATCAAAGCCAGGGGGTTTTAATGGGCAGCGATGTTGGCATGCTTAAGGTTGGGGATGAGGTTTCACGCCCATTATCGGAGCTTTCTAATGGGGGATTCTTTCCATTAATAGGAACAATGACTACGGATGATCTGCAAATTGGGTTAAGCGATAAAAATATGTACCTTTCACAAGAACAGCATCTCAATACTACCTTTACTGTACATGCTGAAAAACCAGGTCTATATGAATCCGTGATTAAAGTAGGATTATTTTATCCGCTCTTACCATCATCCATTATCTATTTCCTTGCACAGAAAAGTTATTGGTTAGCACTAGTCCTCGTTTCAATCGTACCAGGAATTCCATTAATGATTTATCCGCTACTAGATGGGAAAATGAGAAGAAGAACAATAAAATTTTTAAGGAAGAAAAAGAGAAACCTAATTGGCATCCTGCCATAGCTGGTGTCAGGTACCTATAAAAGGAAACTGGTAATTTTACGGTTGTAGTGAGAAAAGAGCGAGGGGGTGCATGGTATGTATGCACTTCTCGCTCTTTATTTAATAGCTAGATAAAAGTTGGATGCTAATCCAGGATGTTTCTACGTTCGCTCCCTCATGCGGCCGGGAAGATTCTGGATCGAATCGACGACCATATCTAGCTTTGACTCAATCCGGTTAAGCAGATAGAGGGTTACGACGATAGGGAATCCAACCTCGCTGATGAACGGAATAAATTGCTCCACTTTTGTCACCTCCTTTCCTTGGAAAAAGAGACCGGCTTCATCTAGGAAACCAGCCTCTTCGTTATTAAACTAGTTCGTAATCGGTCACGTTGCGGTCGATGACTCTTGCCCCTTTTGCTGTGACAAACTTACCACTGTTCGTTGTGAAAATCTCAGATTCAATAATTTGTGCCATTGATTGTTTGACAACTACTTCATCAATCGGTTCTATTGGATTATCGATCGATAATCGTGCGGTTTTACCAAACTCCGTCGCAAATTGCAATTCCAATGTTTTTGCCATTTCGGTTCACCTCCTTCCTAAGTTAAACTAGCGGATAAGACTCAATTTTCGACTAAACGATTAGGCGAGAATCTCTGAGAGATCATTTCGCTCAACTTTGTTAAGTGTGTCCATGCAATGAACGGTGAGTGCCTGTGCTGCTTGATATAACTGGTCTACGCTTGCTTCCTTTTTAACATTGCTAAACGTTTTTGCGCGTAGGATCGGTTTACCATCATCATCCATACCCACTTCAAACACCAAACGTAGCTTTGTCCCTTCTAAAAGTGATTGTGCCATGTGTATCACCTCCTTTCACCTTCTATATAGATATAAGTCTACAAAAAGGACAGGGTCAGGGAAAATAAATTGGAGAAGCAATTATTAATGGATATAGGAAGATAGACTACTACTTGTGAGGATGAGAGGTATTTAATTATTTTTCTTGTGTAAACGCGACCATCTATAAACAGCTAATCTACATAGAAAAATATAGGTTATAATGGGTGTTGGATCAAAAAGTTAACGGGAGTCGAGACGATTGGAAAAACAAAATAGTAGGTATAGATGGGTTGTTTTTGCCGCGGTATTGTTTACATATTTTTTAATCGTGAGTCAACGAACAGCACCAGGATTAATTACCGATCAATTGATGAAAGATTTCAAT
>JAIMAD010000187.1 GCA_023512145.1 Bacillus sp. (in: firmicutes)
ATGAAAGATCTATCAACCGAATATTCGAGATGAAAGGTCTAGCAACCGAATGTCTGTCGAAAGATCTATTAACCGAAAATAAAACGAAAGAAATAGCAAAAAAAATGGCGATTTTACCACAGGCACCCACAGCACCTGAAGGGTTAACCGTTCTCCAGCTCGTCAAACAAGGCCGTTATCCACATCAAAGCTGGTTAAAACAATGGTCTGAAGAAGATGAGAAAAAGGTCACTGATGCCCTTATGGCCACACATTTGATCGAGTTAAAGGAAAGAACGGTTGATTCCCTTTCCGGCGGACAACGACAACGGGCTTGGATTGCGATGACCTTGGCACAGGATACCGATATTATTCTCTTAGACGAACCAACAACCTATTTGGATATGGCCCATCAAATTGAAATTCTTGATTTACTGTTTGAGTTAAATGAAAATCAGCAGAGAACGATTGTCATGGTGCTCCATGATCTCAATCTTGCCTGCCGTTATGCGCATAATATCGTTGCTATTAAGAACCAAAAGGTATATGCCCAAGGGAAACCGGAACATGTCATCAATTGTAGCCTTGTTAAAAATGTTTTCGGTATGGACTGCCAGGTAACAATGGACCCTTTTTTTGGAACACCCCTGTGTATCCCTTACGGAAAAGGACGATGTATAATAGATAAGGTGGTAGCTATCAATGGCTAGCAAGCTGACATCGGTAGAGATTCTTTTATTACAAAAATACAGATTAAGTGAGAGTTTGCTAAATCCATTTAATGTTGTCGATTTGCAGGATGAAGGGTTCTTGCGGGATTTCATCAAAAACTTAGCCGATACAATTGGTGCACCCACAGAAAAAATAGCTGCTCCCATTTTTATCAAAAGGTATGCCTTTTTAGCAGTCATTTCCCTTTATGCCATGAGTGCTTGGAATAAAAAAGTCGATGTATCTTTAGAAAATGTTAGCATGGAAAATTTTGATTCCGGCAAAGAACCATGGCTGCCATTATTTTCTTTAACGGATGGAAGATTCGAAGACTGGAATGGCGAGAATAGGGACCTGTGGCGCAAGACGATTTTGAAAGACCTTTTCGCAAATAATATTTACCCTATCATCGAAAAATTAGAAAAGACCTTCCAAATTTCTAAGTTAATCCTTTGGGAAAATATCGCAGTCTACCTTTTCTGGTTGTATGAAAATGAACTGAAGGATAGTGGGAATGAGAACGTTGAAAATGACTTTCGTTATCTAATTTTAGAAGCAGAAGGACAGTTGTTTGGCCCGTACCACCTCAATCCGTTCCACAAATACTTTGGTGAAAAGATGTATTCTGAAGAATGGGATAAAGAGATTAGGATTAGGAAAACATGTTGCTTCTCTTATCAGCTACCAGCAGGTAAGCGTTGTAAAACATGCCCATGTTCACATTTTTCCAAGGATGGAAAGTGTCATGATGGAGAAAGTATTTGTGAAGTCCACCGGAAATGAGCTCATAAGTATGGTTATATTTTTACATAAGAAAAACCCGAAGGCATCCAATAAAGTCTTCGGGTTTTCACAATAGATAAAATTTTCGACTTTAAGAATTGTGTAACGAGAGAGCCTGCGGCTTGTGGACTTTGCTAATTAGGCGCTTGCGCTATTGTAAATTGCCTCCGCTCGGAAGCTGGTTCGTATATCCTTGGAATTGCTGATAAGATTGTTGCAACTTTTGCTGACTCTCCGCCTCAATTGCATACCAACCTTTTCGAAACATAAGGTCGTAGAAATCACGCTGGCATTGCTGTGTTTCTGTGAAAATCTGCATAATATCCTGATACAATTGTTGATGGCTTGCTTCATGGAGTGCCACGGAATAAGCAGTTGTCATGTATTTTTCTGTTGTTAATAAATCATTGATGAAATCGCGCTCATTCATTTGTGGAGTTTTTGGTACTTGTGTCTCAGGGTTTTGAATTTTTTGTTGGTTTTGGTTCATTGATACCACTCCTTTTCTTTTGAGACTAGTATATTTCTTCGTTATGGTCGCGGATCATTGCATATTGTTCATAGGCTGTTGCTCATTTGCGTGCTGGCCAAGGTGGCTAAGTAGCTGTTGGTAATGGCGCTGATGCATTTGCCCACATGTTTCCGCTGCTGTTTTTAACTCAGGATCCTGGCATTGCCCGGCAAAGAAATGTGCCTTTTTGGCAGATAGTAGATTCCACGACATCATATCTGTCAGATAAAGGGAATCTTTTGTTGATACGACCCCTGGTGGCTGTTGCATCGTTGTTTGTTGATTTTGCATATTCATCGGTTGCTGCATGTTGACCCCTCCAGATATAATTAAATAGTTAACGATTATATGGTCTCTCAGGTATGGGGATTTTATACAATTAAAGAAAGGCTGATCTTTGATCAGCCTATTCTAGTCTAGATCGAGGTACAAGCTCACCTTATCAGCTTTTCTTAAATTGGTTATTCTGGCTGTTTCTTTTGCCGCCTCCGTCATGTTCGACGGTTGGACCGGCATCGCCCTTTACGCTTGCAGCACTGACCCCTGCCTTTGAAGGATTCTTCTTCACTTTAGCCATCATTATCACCTCAAGTACTAGGATGCCCAGTCAAGAAAGTTTATGTGCAAAAAAGAAAAGTTCAAAAATATTTCAAATTTCCGCGTTTATCGATTGCACAAATTTTCAAAATATTCTATAGTAAATAGTAGCAGAACTCATTCATATGTGAATTTTTTTTGACAAAAAAATGAATGAGCATTCATTCAAAGCTTGAAGGGGGAGACAATGTTGAACCAATTGATTAAAAAAGCAGCCGTCTTAGGGTCCGGAGTTATGGGATCAGGAATTGCAGCACATCTAGCAAATATCGGTATTCCAACACTATTATTGGATATTGTGCCACGTGAATTAACGAAAGAAGAAGTAGCAAAAGGACTGACCTTAACAGATTCCCAGGTTCGGAATCGGATTAGTGCATCAAACATCCAAAAGCTATTGAAGCAAAAACCGGCCCCATTGGCAGTCAAAAAGAATTTGGCACTAATTGAAGCAGGAAACTTAGAGGACGATTTAAGCAAATTAAGTGATGTTGATTGGGTGATTGAAGTTGTTGTTGAAAACCTCCATGTCAAGAAACAGGTTTTTGAAAAAGTGGACCAATACCGGAAGCAAGGAAGCATTATTAGCTCCAATACGTCTGGAATCTCTGTTGAAGCAATGGTAGAAGGTCGTTCAGATGATTTTAAAAAGCATTTCCTTGGCACGCACTTCTTTAATCCGCCACGTTATTTAAAATTGCTGGAAGTGATTCCAACTCAATTCACAGACCCAGAAGTGCTCTCTTTCATGAAAACTTTCGGTGAGGATGTTCTTGGTAAAGGTGTTGTTCAGGCAAAGGATACACCTAATTTTATTGCCAACAGGATTGGGACGTATGGCCTGCTCGTAACTGTTCAAGAAATGTTAAAAGGCGGCTACAGTGTGGGTGAAGTAGATTCAATTACTGGCCCGTTAGTCGGTCGACCAAAGAGTGCAACCTTCCGGACACTTGATGTTGTCGGCTTGGATACATTCGTTCATGTAGCAGG
This sequence comes from Bacillus sp. (in: firmicutes), assembly GCA_023512145.1. Lineage (GTDB taxonomy): Bacteria > Bacillota > Bacilli > Bacillales > Cytobacillaceae > Neobacillus. Next base: position 3,572 of record JAIMAD010000187.1, read on the forward strand.
CAACGTTTATGAGCAAGTGGATGGGAAAGAAAAAGAAGTTTTCGAAGTTCCACCATTTATGAAGACCATGTTAGAAAAAGGGTGGCTTGGAAGCAAATCCGGACAAGGCTTCTTTTTGAAAAAAGGTAAAGAGATTCTTGAACTTGATCCCACTACATTAGAATATGTCCCCCGTAAAAAGCTGAGCACTCCTGCCACTGAAGTGAGCAAGCAGGAAAAAGGGACAGCAAACAAAATGAAAGCGCTTGTTTATGCCGATGATCGCGCTGGACAATTTTTATGGAATACGTTAACGCCGTCACTTGTCTATTCTGCGCAACTGTTAGGTGAGATTGCCGACGATATCGTCGCAATTGACCGTGCGATGAAATGGGGCTTTGGTTGGGAAATGGGTCCATTCGAAACATGGGATGCCATTGGCGTTGAAAAATCCGTACAAATGATCAAAGAAGCTGGTGGAGTAGTTCCATTTTGGGTAACTGACATGCTTGAACAAGGATTTACTTCTTTTTATAAAGAAGAAAATGGCGAGCTCTTTTTCTATGATTATGGCGAATACAAACCAGTAGTGTTCAATCCGAAGGTAATTGATCTTAAAAAAATAAAGAAACAAAAGGGTGTTATTAAAAAGAACGGTGGCGCGAGCCTAATAGACATAGGCGATGGCGTGGCCTTACTTGAATTCCATTCACAAAGCAATGCGATTGGTTTGGATATCATCCAAATGATTAACTTTGCTGTTGATGAAGTCGAGAAAAACTATAAGGGCCTTGTCATCGGAAATCAAGGAAAGAACTTTTGTGTCGGTGCCAACCTAGCAATGATGTTAATGGAAGCACAGGATGACAATATTTATGAGCTTGATATGGTGATTCGCCACTTCCATCAAGCCATGCAGAAAATCAAATATAGCGTAAAACCAGTTGTTGCCGCACCGTTTGCGATGACGCTTGGCGGTGGGGCAGAGGTTTGTTTACCTGCTGCACATATTCAAGCATCTGCAGAAACTTATATGGGACTTGTCGAAGTCGGTGTAGGGTTACTCCCTGGCGGCGGAGGAAACAAAGAACTTTATATTAAGCACTTGGAAGGTTTGCCGAACGGAGTCCAAATTGACCTCCAAGCTGTTGCCAATAAAGTGTTTGAATCAATTGCGACAGCAAAAGTGTCCACATCCGGCGAAGAAGCGAGGGAGAATAATTTCCTGAATTTCGCTGATGGCATCAGTGTAAATGGTGATCATTTGCTTTACGATGCGAAACAAGCAGCACTCTCTTTATACGAACAGGGCTATAAACAAAAAGCACGCAAAAAAGTACCGGTTGTTGGTGAAACAGGCTATGCCACCCTGTTACTTGGTGCTGAAGCAATGAAATTATCGGGCTATATTTCAGATCATGATTTAAAAATTGCTAAAAAGGTAGCTTACGTGATTGCTGGGGGCCGGGTGCCTTTTGGTACAGAAGTGGATGAGAACTATTTATTGGAGTTGGAAAGAGAAGCTTTTTTAAGCCTAATAGCTGAGCCAAAAACACAGCAGCGTATGCAGCATATGCTTGTAAAAGGAAAACCGTTACGTAACTAATAAAACCCTTTCTAGGGGCTAATGAATTGATTCCCTAGTCACATTTTAATAGATTCGTATTTTAGATATGAGGAAAGTGAGGGAACAAGGATGAGAGAAGCAGTAATCGTTGCCGGAGCAAGAACCCCGGTAGGTAAGGCAAAAAAGGGTACGCTTGCCCATGTTCGCCCTGATGATTTGGGAGCATTGGTGGTAAGAGAAACATTAAGGCGTGCTGGAAATTATGAAGGAAATATCGATGATTTAATCATTGGTTGTGCGATGCCTGAAGCAGAACAAGGAAATAACATGGCACGCAATATTGGTGCACTAGCAGGACTTCCTTACACGGTCCCTGCCATTACTGTTAATCGTTTCTGTTCTTCAGGACTCCAGGCGATTGCCTATGCAGCACAGGGTATCATGTTAGGACATACTGATACGGTGATTGCAGGTGGAGCAGAATCAATGAGTCTGATTCCAATGATGGGGCATGTCGTTCGCCCAAATATTAAACTAGCAGAAACTGCGCCCCAATATTATATGGGCATGGGTCATACAGCAGAAGAAGTGGCCAAGAAATATGGAATAACGCGTGAAGACCAGGATGCTTTTGCGGTAAGAAGTCATCAGCGCGCCGCTAAAGCGATTCAAGAGGGGAAATTCGTCGATGAGATTGTCCCAGTCGATGTGACAATCCGTACCGTAGGAATTGACAATAAACTTGTTGAAAAGACGATCCAGTTTTCACAAGATGAAGGTGTTCGCCCAGATACAAACATACAAACACTAGGAAAACTGCGCCCAGCCTTCTCTGTGACTGGCTCGGTAACTGCAGGTAATGCCTCACAAACAAGTGACGGGGCTGCCGCGCTAATGATTATGGACCGTGAAAAAGCTGAATCACTTGGTTTGAAACCGTTGGCAAAATTTAGATCGTTTGCTGTTGGTGGTGTACCACCTGAAATTATGGGTGTTGGCCCAGTTGTTGCCATTCCTAAAGCATTAAAGCTTGCTGGACTGCAAGTTTCCGATATTAACTTGTTTGAATTAAACGAAGCATTCGCATCACAATCGCTCCAAGTCATTCGTGAACTAGGTTTAAATGATGAAATCGTCAATGTAAATGGCGGTGCCATTGCCCTAGGTCACCCACTAGGCTGTACGGGTGCGAAGCTAACATTGTCGCTAATCCATGAATTGAAGCGTCGGAACGAACAATTTGGTGTGGTAACCATGTGTATTGGCGGCGGTATGGGTGCGGCTGGAGTATTTGAATTACTTTAAAAATGAAAGAAACCGATGCAGGAAACTTGGGCTACTCTTAACCGCTAGCGTTATCACTAGCCCAATCTACGGGTAAAAAAAGATTAGGAGGATTTTTATATGACAAACCAAACTGAAAAGATCATTAAAGGCGGTAGCTTTTTAATCGAAGATATAACATATGACCAGGTTTTTACACCAGAAGATTTTACCGATGAGCAAAAAATGATCGCTAAGACAACTGAAGATTTTGTTGAAAAAGAAGTTCTTCCACAAGTTGAATTTTTAGAAAACCATGAATTTGATCGCACAGTAAAGCTATTAAAACAAGCAGGGGATCTTGGCCTTTTAGCAGTAGACATTCCTGAAGAGTATGATGGTTTAGGATTAGATAAAGTCAGTTCATCGCTGATTACCGAAAAGATGTCCAAAGCGGGCGGATTCTCGCTTTCACATGGTGCACATGTGGGAATTGGGTCACTGCCAATCGTTTTATTTGGCAACGAAGAGCAAAAACAAAAATACTTGCCGCTGCTTGCAACCGGTGAAAAGCTTGCAGCCTATGCGCTAACTGAGCCAAGCTCAGGATCTGATGCACTAGGAGCGAAAACAACAGCCAAATTAAACGCTGAGGGCACACACTATATTTTAAATGGTGAAAAACAATGGATTACAAATGCTGGATTTGCGGATGTATTCGTTGTTTACGCAAAAGTAGACGGTGATAAATTTACAGCTTTTATTGTAGAAAGAGAATTCCCAGGTGTATCTACTGGAGCAGAAGAAAAGAAAATGGGTATTAAGAGCTCTTCCACGCGTACATTAATTTTAGAAGATGCTGAAATACCAAAAGAGAATCTGCTAGGTGAGCTTGGACGCGGTCACGTGATTGCGTTTAATATTTTAAATATCGGTCGTTATAAGTTAGGTGTAGGTGCAGTTGGCGGATCAAAACATGCATTTAAATTAGGTGTTGAGTATGCGAATCAACGTCAACAATTTAAAACACCAATTTCGAAATTTACATTAACACAAGAAAAATTAGCGACGATGGCGTCGAAATTGTATGCGGCAGAAAGCTCCCGCGCAATGCCGATAATGCTCAGACAGTCTGGCCTGTTTGGAGTAACATTTACCTCAAAGACAACATCGCTGTCCACCTGCTCTGTAGCCTCTACCTCAAGGCCTATCATGGTAAGCCTGTGGGCAACCTCATGAGGCGACTCTTTAATGTCGATAAATTCTTTTAACCATTCAAAAGGAACGCGCATAAATGCCTCGAACCTAAACTAAGCGATTCTAATCTAAAAATATATGTCAGGCGCTGCGAAAAGACTTTAAACCACGTACTTGTTAAAACATTTATCCTGTATCCGTCATCTACTACATTGGATACTTGATGGATGATGCACTTATTATCTCTCATATACACTTGAATCAACACTTTTTAAAGTCTTTGAGCAGCGCCTGACATATATTATAAACTTCCTTGCATTCTCCTTTATATTTCCCTTTAAAAGTCCTTAAGATACAGCCACTCCATCGCATCCTGCATCAAGGACGGACTTCACATTGTCCGTATTTATTCCGCCTATGGCAATTACAGGGATATTAACAGAATCCTTTACCCTTTTTAGGGCATCAAGACCTTGTACAACTGCGTCATCCTTTGTTGTTGTGGGGAATATAGAGCCGAAGCCTATATAATCAGCCCCGCCCTTTTCCGCCTCTATTGCTTCCTGAAGATTGTGCGTTGATATGCCAATAATCTTATTGCCCATGATCTTTCTCGCCTCTTTCAGAGGAAGGTCTTCCTGTCCCAGATGCACAC
>JAIMAD010000188.1 GCA_023512145.1 Bacillus sp. (in: firmicutes)
CCGGATACTAGCAATAAATAATCATGATCCATAATTATCAACATAGCTTCAAGCTTTCTGAGTACTTTATCGCTTCTCCACTCTTTGGCTAGCTCAACAGCTGCTCTTTGAAGGTTTCCGTTAAATTCTTCTAATTTTCCTTCAAACATTTCAAAAAGGGTAAAAGCATCTGCAACAGATCCTGCAAAACCAGCTAATACCTTACCATTAAATATCTTTCTTACCTTTTTTGCTGTGTGTTTCATCACTACAGAGTTACCGAATGTCACTTGGCCATCGCCTGACATCGAGCATTCTCCGTTATGATGAATAGCAAATATCGTTGTTGAATGAAATTGGTCCATTAAGATGATCCTCCTTTACGCTTCTAATGTATGTAAAAGTGTAAAATTTTTCTAATATACAAAAAGTCATGGACGTGTTTCGTTTTCAGCATGAAAAAATAAATCCCTGTTTTCATGTTGATAATGGTCAATTGTCTATTTTAGGTAACTTTTATCTAATTGTAAATACTCATTCGATAACTTTAATAAAACATTCACATTTATCACTTTAATCACATTACAAGAACTATTAAATGTTAACACAATTAACTAAGACTGGCAATAATTTCACATAACCTTCATAAAGTTCTGAATTGTTTCTAGTGCCCTATTCGCATACTCTGAATTTCGTTCCTGCTTACCTTTAATTTTCACCGACAATTCAGGAAATAATCCGAAATTTGCATTCATCGGTTGGAAATTTTCAGGATTAGCCGTGGTGATATACTTGGCCATGCTCCCAATTGCTGTCTCAGTAGGAAACTCAAGCGTATCCAGCCCCTGAACGAATCGTGCAGCATTAAATCCAGCAACCAATCCGCTCGCAGCAGATTCTACATATCCTTCCACTCCGGTCATTTGACCAGCAAAAAATAAATCTTCACGATTACGAAATTGATAGGTAGCTTTTAGTACCTTTGGTGAATTAATAAAAGTATTGCGGTGCATGACACCATAACGAATAATTTCCACATTTTCAAGACCAGGAATTAATCGAATGACGTCCTTCTGAGCACCCCACTTTAAATGTGTCTGAAAACCAACAATATTAAATAAAGTTCCGGCTGCATCATCTTGGCGGAGCTGTACGACCGCAAACGGTCTTTTCCCCGTTTTCGGATCCTCTAAACCTACTGGTTTTAATGGACCAAATAGCATCGTTTTCTTTCCCCTTACCGCCATTACTTCGATTGGCATACAGCCTTCGAAAAAGATTTCCTTTTCAAATTCCTTTATTGGGACCGCTTCTGCAGTAATAAGCGCTTCATAGAAAAGGTTAAACTCTTCTTCATTCATAGGACAATTTAAATACGCTGCCTCACCTTTATCATAGCGGGACTTCAAATAGACCTTATCCATATCAATGCTATCTTTTTCGAGAATTGGTGCTGCTGCATCATAAAAATAGAGATACTCCTCACCTGTTAACCCTTTGAGACGATCTGAAAGGTCTGGACTTGTAAGTGGTCCAGTTGCAATAACGGTTGGGCCTTCAGGAATTTCAGTTACCTCTTCATTTACGACAGTAATGTTTTCATGATTTTTGATTAGGGACGTTACCTGTGCTGCAAATTCATGGCGGTCAACAGCTAAGGCACCACCTGCCGGAACGGAACAAGAGTCAGCTGCAGCGATAATCACAGAATCAAGCATTCTCATTTCCTCTTTTAAAATACCTACCGCATTTGTTAACGTATTGGCACGTAATGAATTGCTACAAACTAATTCTGCAAATTTATCTGTGTGGTGTGCTGGTGTTTGCTTGACTGGTCTCATTTCATAAAGACGAACCTTGACCCCACGGTTAGCAATTTGCCAGGCAGCTTCACTACCTGCTAAACCAGCACCGATAACATTTATTGTTACATCTTTCATGTAAAAACCTCCTAAATTCACGTGTTACTATGGTCACCATTGGAATCGCTCATACTTATCATACTATTCCCACATCTACGTCCATCTTGCATTTTACTATACGATTCCCAAACTAAAAAGTTTCATGTTTTAACTTAAGACTATTTATGAACAGATTGTTGTTTTTCGACTACATGTCTAAACTCGTATCGCTAACGGTATCGGGTCATGTCACCTTTTCGTATCATTCATTATTAACTACCAAATTTTGTTTTTATTTTCTGAAATTTAGTGTTATTAGCAATAAAATCTATGAATAGCACCTTAATAAAAGAAAAAGCGCTAGTTTTGCGACTACGGATTAGATTATTCCTACCGAAATAAACTTAAACAGAGCAGAAAGTAAATAGTTACACCAAGCCAGAAACATAATGAAAAGAGTGGACCTTGCCCACTCTTAGCTTTGCGGCTCTTCTTTATAGTCACATTCAACACATTGAATTTGAACACCTTTTTTTAATTTCTTCTCGACAAGTACACCTTCACATTTAGGGCAAAATCTCGGTAATGGTTTATCCCACGAGATAAATTCACATTCTGGATATTTAGAACATCCGAAAAACAATCTCTTTTTCTTACTTTTACGCTCGATAATCTGCCCTTCCTTACAAGATGGACACGTAACACCGATTTCTTTCACAATTGGTTTTGTATTTCGACATTCAGGGAAATTGCTGCAAGCCATGAATTTTCCATATCTACCCATTTTATAAACCATTGGATTTCCACAGTTTTCACAATCCTCGCCCGCAGGTTCATCTTTGATTTCCACGAATTGCATCTCTTTTTCTGCTTTTTCTAAATGGATTTCAAAATCCTGATAAAAATCATCGATAATTTTGAGCCAGGGTACTTTTCCATCTTCGATATTATCCAAGCCTTGTTCCATATTCGCTGTAAACGCCACATCAATGATATCAGGAAAAAACTCTAGAATCAATTCATGGACTATTTCTCCAAGCTCAGTCGGAACAAAGCGTTTATTATCAAGTGACATATAACCCCGCTTTTGAATCGTATCCAAGGTAGGTGCATACGTACTCGGGCGACCAATACCCAATTCTTCGAGCGTTCTGACAAGCCTTGCCTCCGTGTACCTTGGCGGAGGTTGAGTATAGTGTTGTTTCGGAGTGATATCCTTCTTGAACACTTCATCCCCAACTTTTAAATCTGGAAGCATTTTGTCCTTTTCATCCACTTGATCATCCGTGCTCTCGACATACAACTTCATAAAGCCAGGGAACTTGATTTTAGAGCCGGTAGCTCGAAACAGGACATTTCCATTCTTCAAATCGACACTCATCGTATCCATGACTGCCTGGGCCATCTGACTAGCTAAGAATCGCTCCCAAATTAATTTATATAAGCGGAATTGATCTCTTGACAAGAAGGGCTTCAAACTATTGGGATCTTTTAATGTACTTGTCGGACGAATCCCTTCGTGAGCATCTTGAGCTTTTGATTGTTTTTTTTCTGTTCTTTGTTCCTCTTTTAAATAATTCTCACCATATGCTGTTCGAATGTAATTGGCAGCTTCTGTTTGGGCGACTTCAGAAATTCGGGTGGAATCCGTTCTCATGTATGTAATGAGACCTACCGTTCCTTCTTTTCCAAGTTCGATTCCTTCATATAATTGTTGTGCCAACATCATCGTCTTCTTAGCTCTAAAGTTTAGCTTTCTGGCTGCTTCTTGCTGTAAGGATGAAGTAATAAAAGGTAGTGCAGAGTTTCTCTTTCGTTCTTTTTTTGTAACAGAGGTAATAATGAATTTATCGTCATCCATTTGCTGTAGAATAGTTTGAACATCCTCAACGGATTTTAGTTCAAACTTTTCTTTGTTAGCTAACGAATAATAAAGGCCACTAAAATGATCTTTACCCTTTAAAAATTCACCTTCAATCGTCCAATACTCTTCTGGAATAAACGCTTGGATTTCTTTTTCTCGATCAACGATGATCCGAACAGCAACGGATTGTACCCGTCCCGCACTTAACCCCTTTTTTACCTTTTTCCAAAGAAGCGGGCTGATATTGTAGCCAACCAGTCGGTCAAGAATTCTCCTTGCCTGCTGCGCATCAACCAAGTCCATATTAATCGGACGGGGATGTTTAAAAGACTCTAATATCGCATCTTTTGTGATTTCATTAAATACAACACGGCAATCGGAGGTAATATCAACATTTAAGCTATGTGCTAAATGCCATGCAATTGCTTCCCCTTCACGATCAGGGTCAGCTGCGAGATATATTTTCTTAGCCTTTTTTGCCGCTGTTTTTAATTCCTTTAATACAGGACCTTTGCCGCGGATGGTAATATATTTTGGTTCAAAGTTATTTTCTGCATTGACCCCCATCTGACTCCGTGGCAAATCGCGAACATGGCCCATCGATGCTTTTACTTTATATTTATTTCCTAAATATCGTTCAATCGTCTTCGCTTTTGCTGGCGATTCAACGATTACAAGAAATTCTGCCATTCAAAAATCCTCCTTAAGAGGGAAAGTGTAGAAGCGCCGCGAATTAGGCAAAATCCTAATTCTTAGATGCTTACAGTTGAGAAGTTTTCCTGAATTCTAGTTTTACCAACTTGAACTAGAGAAAATACTTTACAATGCTGCCAATTCCCAAAAAAAATTCAATTATATGTTAATTACACAATTATTTACTAATTTTCCTACTGTTCTTTTTTTCGAACATCTGTTGGAAAATGTATAACATATTCGGAATTATTGCAACCTCTTTTAGCTAATTTCTCCATTTTTTTAAGAAAAACCTCTAAAATCATCGTGTTTTTTTGCAAATACACTTATTTATCGATGTGTTTTATCTCAATTCCTCTAAAATATCAGCAGCGCTTGTCACTAGCTTTGCCCCTTGTTGAATTAATTCATTTGTACCAATGGAAAAGGGACTAAAAATGCTCCCCGGCAGTGAAAACACATCCCGTCCTTCATTTACGGCAAAATTTGCCGTGATGAGCGAGCCGCTTTTTCGTTTTGCTTCTATTATAAACGTGCCGTTAGACAAACCACTAATGATCCGATTTCTTGAAGGGAAATGCCATCTTTGTGGCTTTGTATCTGGAGGGTATTCCGAAAGGATTAGTTGCGTTTTCATCATTTCTAATGCTAGGCTCATATTTTCTTTAGGGTAGATATGATAGAGACCACCTGCAATCACTGCGATTGTTTTTCCCCCATTCTTAATCGCATATTCATGGGCAAGGGCGTCAATGCCCTTTGCTAGTCCACTAACAATCAGAACTCCCTTGTCAATTAGACCAGGAAAAATCAATCGAATCGCATTTTTCCCATATTGTGTTGCTTGCCGGGAACCAACCACAGCAAGCTTAGGTTCCTTTTCAATTAGTGATAGATCGCCTTTAGCAAATAATGCCCATGGCGGTTGATAGATTTCTTTTAAATAACGAGGATATTCCTTATCAAAAATAGTGATGACCTCAATTTCATTTGTTTTATACTGACGAATTTGATCATGAATAATTTCGGGTTGAAGGGTAATAATCGAAGATTTTGCGGTAGAATTACTGGAGTTAATTGGTGGAAACAAACTTGTCTGCTCTTGTGATTGTGAATGCATGCGCCCCATGGTCATGAATTGAAGTGCCGGATCCTTTTTAAGTATTTTAAAAATAGTGCTCCAAGAGATATTCGGATAATGAAGCAAGGAAATAAGTTTTTCTTTAAAATCATCCATTTAATAATTGCCTCCTTATTATTTATCAAACATGAAGAAATAGCCCCTCAATTATGAGGGACTATCTGTTAATAAACATGATGTGTGTGTATTTGTGTTTAGTGTGTTTTACACTTTTCATATAAGCCTTGTTCTTTTAATACACCAATAAGTGTCTCACCCATTACTGCAGGTGTCTCAGCTACTTTGATGCCGCACTCGTTCAAAACGCGGATTTTTTCATCAGCTGTCCCTTTACCACCGGAGATAATGGCGCCAGCATGGCCCATACGCTTCCCTGGAGGGGCAGTACGCCCACCAATGAAGCCTACGACAGGCTTAGTCATGTTTGCTTTCACCCACTCTGCCGCCTCCTCTTCAGCCGTCCCACCAATTTCACCAATCATTATAACAGCATATGTTTCAGGGTCTTCATTAAATGCTTCGAGAACATCGATAAAGTTTGTACCGTTAACGGGATCGCCACCAATACCAACTGCAGTCGTTTGGCCAAGTCCTGCTTGTGTTAATTGATGAACGGCTTCGTAGGTTAATGTTCCAGAACGGGAAACCACACCGACATGCCCTTTCGTATGGATATAACCAGGCATAATTCCAATTTTACATTCGTCTGGAGTAATAACACCTGGGCAGTTCGGACCAACTAAACGGGTCTTCCTGCCTTCCATGTACCGCTTTACTTTGACCATATCTAAGACGGGAATATGCTCAGTTATACAGATAACAAGATCCATATCAGCGTCAACTGCTTCAATAATCGCATCTGCAGCAAAGGCTGCGGGTACGTAAATAACAGAAGCAGTAGCACCAGTTGCATCCACTGCAGCTTTAACTGTGTTAAAGACTGGGACACCTTCTACTTCCATACCGCCTTTACCTGGAGAGGTACCACCGACGATTTTCGTGCCGTATTCAAGCATTTGTTTTGTATGAAAAAGGGCAGTAGACCCCGTAATCCCTTGAACAATAACTTTGGTATCTTTATTAATAAAAACGCTCAAGTTAATTCCCCTTTCTATTCGATCTTTATTTCACTAATGAAACAATTTTTTGTGCGCCGTCAGCCATGGAATCCGCAGTAATAATATCAACACTGGACTCAGCTAAGATTTTCCTGCCTAAATCAACATTCGTTCCTTCTAAACGAACGACAAGTGGAACACTTAGTCTTACCTGTTTTGCTGCTTCTACGACACCCTGAGCAATGACATCACACTTCATGATTCCACCAAAGATATTGACGAAAATACCTTTTACGTTTGGATCAGAAAGGATAATTTTGAAAGCCTCTGTAACCTTTTCGGCCGTTGCACTTCCCCCAACATCAAGGAAGTTAGCGGGGTCGCCACCGTAGTGATTAATGATATCCATCGTAGACATAGCAAGTCCAGCACCATTTACCATGCACCCGATATTTCCATCTAAAGAAACATAGCTTAAATCATAAATAGATGCTTCGATTTCTTTTGCATCTTCCTCTTCAAGGTCACGATATTCTAATACTTCTTTCTGACGATATAATGCATTAGCGTCAAAGTTCAATTTAGCATCCAATGCCATTACCTTACCATCACCGGTTACAACAAGCGGGTTGATTTCAGCGATTGAGCAATCCTTCTCAATGTAAGCCTTATATAATGCCATCATGAATTTCACTGTTTGATTGATTAACTCTTTTGGAATTTTAATATTGAAAGCAATTCGGCGTGCCTGGAAGGGCTGGAGGCCTATCACAGGATCAATTTCTTCTTTAAAAATTTTCTCAGGGCTCGATTCTGCAACCACTTCGATTTCTGTTCCGCCTTCTTCAGAGGCCATTAACACAACACGTGAAGTAGCACGGTCTAATACTAACCCAACATAGTATTCTTTTTTAATATCGCAGCCTTCTTCAATAAGTAAACGCTTAACTTCTTTTCCCTCTGGACCTGTTTGGTGTGTCACCAGTGTTTTACCAAGAATTTCGCTTGCATATGTACGAACCTCTTCAAGGCTTTTAGCAACTTTGACTCCGCCAGCTTTCCCCCGTCCACCAGCGTGGATTTGTGCCTTAACCACACAAATCTTTGTACCCAATTCTTTCGCCGCTTCCACTGCTTCTTCAACAGTAAAGGCCACTTTTCCATTTGGAACTACTACCCCGTATTTTCTGAGGATCTCTTTCCCTTGATACTCATGGATATTCATTTCCCATCCTCCTAAAAATCTTACTCTTTTTAAAAATTGACTCCGGTTTCATTTTATATAATGACAGATTCCTTGTCCACCATTATGCTAAAAAATTATATCTATCTTTTTAAAATTCAGAAAACAAAAAGCTCAAAAAAGCACCCGTTTATCGGCGACAGGCATAAAACGGGGCGGTTGTTGGGTGTTCTTTAACCTTCTTGACAGATTGGCTTATGACCCCAAGCCAGGTGGCTCCTGGAACCAGACATTTCTCAAAGTTTAAAATTGTCGCCCATTACATAAACAAACCATTAATAAAAATAAAACAGGCAGCTGCCTGTTTTATTATCTAACATT
>JAIMAD010000189.1 GCA_023512145.1 Bacillus sp. (in: firmicutes)
TTATAATTATTATGTTGCATATAAAAAGGGTCATAAACTAACAACATTTGACGTTTCGTTAATGGCTGTGTTTGTGGGCATATTATTATTAACCAACATAAATCCATTTATTAATAATCCAATTGGGATCAGTTTTTTCTTGGTTCTGCTCGTGGTTTCCCAAAATAAGAAAGAATTAAGTATAAATGAGGAACTACGATGAAAATAACGATGGTCATCGTCTTTTATAAGCAAAATTTTGAGGAAAGTAAGACCTTTCAGACCTTAAAGTCGACCTTGTTTTCTAAAAAACAGTCGGTAAACGATATTGAGCTAATTCTTTATGATAATAGTCCGCTTAAACAAGATTTCAATCCACTCACATATGAGGGGATACATATATCTTACATTCATGATTCGCGTAATTTGGGCATCGCAACAGCTTATAATCATGCCTGGTCAGAAGCCAAAGAAAATGGCAGTCAGTGGCTGTTGCTACTCGATCATGATACGGAACTAACAGATGCTTATATAAATGGAGTCTTAAACACACCTAATTTAGCTGTGGATGTCGCAGCCGTCGTACCGAAAATCAGCAGTGAAAAGACGATGATTTCGCCGGTATATAGTCATTCTCTTCGCCCTCTAAAAGAGGTGCGCCCGGAGACAGGGCTTCAGGAGCATCCTGTGATGGCTATCAATTCTGGAGCACTCATCCGTATAGATTTTTTAAATGAAATTGGCGGGTTTAATGAGAAGTTCCCATTGGATTACCTTGACCATTGGCTATTCTTTGAAATCTATGAAAAAGGGAAAAAGGTTTGGCTGATAGATGTAATCCTTGAACATGAATTGTCTGTTATGGATTATAGCAGGGTATCGCTGCATCGTTATCAAGGTATTTTAGATTCAGAAATGAGCTTTTATCAAAATTATAAAAAAGATTTGTATCCATCCTATCGAACTCAACTTACTAAACGCTTCCTTAAACAAGTACTAACCGTGAAAAATAAGAAAATTGCGATGTATACATTTAAACGTCTTTTTTCGATGTAAAAGGAGTTTTTGTAAATGAAGATATCTGTCTGTATGGCAACATATAACGGGGAACAATTTGTTGTTCGACAGCTTGATACGGTGCTGCAGCAGCTTGGTCCAGATGATGAAATAATTGTGATTGACGATTGTTCAAAGGACAACACGGTTCAAATAATTAATGAAACTTATGGGAACAGGGTTCAAGTGCAAGTGAATGAAAAAAACTTAGGAGCAATCAAGAGCTTCGAAAAGGCGATATCAACTGCACAAGGGGATATCCTTTTTCTATGTGACCAAGATGATTTATGGGAAGAAGATAAAGTAGCAGTGATGATGAAAGCTGTTGTTAATCAAAATGCAGACCTTGTCATCCATGACGCCCTTGTTGTTGATGGGAATCTTGAAATTATCAACCCATCATGGAATGATTATAACCATAACAACATAAACCAAGGAATTTTTGGGAATATTTTAAAAAACGCCTATACCGGAGCTTTCATGGCTTTTAAAAAGGAATTAATACCTGCAATCCTACCATTTCCTGAGAAAATTGAAATGCATGACCAGTGGATTGCGCTTGTATGTATGATGAAAAAGAAGAAGATCGTTTTTATTGAGCAGCCATTAATGAAATATGTCCGTCATGGTGGTAATGTCACGGGAATGAAGAAACGGACATTATCAACGCAGATAAAAGGTAGATTACGAACTATTTCAGCAATTATTCGCCTTAAACGTTAGTTGATTTATTTACGTTTATGTTACAGTTTGGTTCTAGATAGTCTTTTCGAGGCAACGTTCTTTATAATGGGGAAGGTAGATTGTGACAGAAAGTGTAGAAAAATTTTAAAGAGGAGTTGTCTTTAATGAAAGGTATTATTCTTGCAGGTGGCAGTGGAACAAGGCTTTATCCGTTAACAAAGGTCGTTTCAAAACAGTTATTGCCTGTTTATGATAAACCAATGATTTATTATCCATTATCCGTTCTGATGTTGGCGGGTATCAAGGATATTTTGATTATCTCAACACCAGAGGATACACCCCGTTTTGAACAAAGCTTGGGTGACGGGTCAGACTTAGGAATGAACTTTACATATAAAATACAAGCACATCCTGATGGATTAGCGCAAGCCTTCATCTTAGGCGATGAATTTATCGGCGATGATAATGTTGCCTTAGTACTAGGGGACAATATTTTTTACGGACACGGGTTAACAGACCTGTTAAGAAAGGCAGTCGCCAGGGAAACAGGTGCAACGGTTTTCGGATATTATGTAAACGACCCAGAGCGGTTTGGAGTGGTCGAATTCGATGAGGATGGAAAAGCCGTCTCGATTGAAGAAAAGCCAGAGGTTCCTAAATCCAATTATGCCGTAACAGGTCTTTACTTCTACGATAATCGCGTCGTGAATATTGCCAAAAATATACAGCCTTCACACCGAGGAGAATTAGAAATTACCGATATCAATAAGGCCTATCTTGAAATGGGTGAGTTAAGTGTTGAACTTCTTGGCCGTGGTTATGCATGGTTAGATACAGGTACACATGCATCACTATTAGAAGCATCACAATTTATCGAAACCGTTGAAAAAAGACAATCGTTGAAAATTGCTTGTCTAGAAGAGATAGCATACAGAATGGGGTATATTACGAAAGAGAAGCTGATAGAGCTTGCAGAGCCATTAAAGAAAAATCAATATGGCCAATACTTAATTAAAATTGCTAACCAAAGAATGTAATCATTAAGTGAGGTTAAAAACATGAACGTAATCGAAACGAAAATATCTGGTCTGAAGATTTTGGAGCCGAAGGTATTTGGCGACCATCGTGGCTATTTTATGGAAAGCTATAATAAAGATTTGTTTGAGTCTTTAGGACTACACTACGAATTTGTTCAGGATAATCAATCCTTGTCTGCACCTGATGGGACATTACGGGGCTTGCATTTTCAGTTGAATCCAAAGGCACAAACTAAGGTTGTTCGTTGTGTAACAGGCGTGATCTATGATGTCGCTGTTGATATTCGGAAAGGCTCACCAACCTACGGGCAATGGGTCGGTGTTATCTTAAGTGAACATAACAAACGGCAGCTTCTCGTGCCAAAAGGTTTTGCCCATGGCTTTTGTACCTTGGTGCCTGACACCACAGTTGCCTATAAGGTGGATGAATATTATTCGCCGGAGCATGATGGCGGAATTCTCTGGAATGATCCAGCACTCAAAATTGATTGGCCGACGGCGCATCCGATTCTCTCTGAAAAGGATACGTTGCATCCAACACTAAGTGAAGCAACACATCTTAATTTTGTGTACGAAAAATAGGAGGCAAATATGAAGTTATTAGTTACAGGCGGTGCCGGTTTTATCGGCAGCAACTTTGTCCGCTATATGGTAAATAAGTATCCTAATTATCAAATTATTAACCTTGATTTATTAACTTATGCAGGAAACCTAGAAAACTTGACAGAGATTGAAAATGCACCAAATTATAGGTTTGTTCGTGGTGATATCGCAGACAGCGAATTTATTAATGGATTATTCCAAGCGGAAAAATTCGACTATGTTTTGAACTTTGCGGCAGAGTCCCACGTGGACCGTAGCATTACTGACCCGGGTATCTTTGTGCAAACAAACATTCAAGGCACGCTCGCCTTGCTAGATGCAGCCAAAACCTTCGGGGTAACAAAATACCTGCAAGTATCGACAGATGAAGTGTATGGGACATTAGGTGAAACGGGTTACTTCACAGAAGAAACACCATTAGCGGCAAATAGCCCGTACAGTGCGAGTAAAGCAGGAGCTGACATGCTTGTCCGTGCATACCATGAAACCTTTGGTCTGCCAGTGAACATCACACGTTGCTCCAACAACTATGGACCCTTCCATTTCCCAGAGAAGCTGATTCCATTAATGATCATTAATGCCTTAAAGGACAAGGAGCTACCAGTTTATGGTGATGGACTAAATATCCGTGATTGGCTCCATGTTGAAGACCACTGCCAAGCGATTGATCTTGTTCTCCATAAGGGCCGCAATGGTGAAGTCTATAATGTTGGAGGAAACAACGAACGGACCAACATTGAAATCGTCCAAACGATTCTAAAAGCACTAAACAAGCCAGAATCATTAATGAAATTTGTGAAAGACCGTCTTGGTCACGACCGCCGCTATGCGATTGATGCAACAAAATTACGGACAGAGCTTGGCTGGGCACCGAAATATAATTTTGAAACAGGTATAGAGCAAACGATTAATTGGTATTTGACTAACCAGGAATGGTGGGAAAATATCATTTCAGGTGAATATCAAGAGTATGTGAAAGCCCAATATGGCGATAGATTAGGGGTAGAGTAATGAAGGTTCTTGTTACAGGAGCAGCGGGCCAATTAGGCCAAGATGTGGTTAAAGAATTAGCTCGAAAAAATCATGAAGCAATAGGCATTGACCGTGATGAAGTGGATATTACCATCGAAGCGGACGTACAAGTGTATATAAACGAGGTAAAGCCTGATGTGATTCTTCACTGTGCAGCCTACACCAATGTGGATGCAGCGGAAGAAAATGAAGAAGTTGCCTATCAAATCAATGCAGCCGGTACGGAGTATTTGGCAAAAGCCGCAAAACAGGTTGGGGCTAAAATGCTGTATATTAGCACGGACTATGTTTTTGATGGTTCGGCAACTGAACCATATGAAGCAGACCATCAAACAAAACCATTGGGTGCTTATGGCAGAACGAAATTAGCTGGAGAAGAGCTACTGCAAAAGCATGTAGAGCAATTCTTTATTGTGCGCACGGCATGGGTGTTTGGTGTCTATGGCCAAAATTTTGTAAAAACAATGCTTCGGGTTGGCGGGGAACGCGGAGAAGTGGGCGTTGTTCACGACCAAGTCGGTTCACCAACGTATACCGTTGATTTGGCACGATTTATGGTCGAGGTAATGGAAACTGAAAAATATGGTATTTATCATGCCACAAACAGCGGTGTTTGTTCATGGTATGAGTTTGCAGTTGAAATATTTAAACAAGCAGGTTTAGAGGTAACAGTTAATCCATTAACAAGTGATCAATTTCCACGACCGGCAGCGCGTCCGCACTATTCAGTGCTAAGTAAGAAGCAAATCGTGGAGCAAGGCTTCACACCGCTTCGTGATTGGAAAGAAGCACTTTCTGCTTATTTGATTGAAACCAAGAAATAAAATTAAGTTGAAAGCAATCTTTAAAAATTAAGGGAATCTTAAGTAGCCTCTGTTGTAATATACAGAGGCTACTTTTTATTTAAAGGAGGACATAAAGGTAGGTGGGCTTTCGAAAGATATAGTACATTCTTGAAGTGAATCTTTCTTTCTTTTTAATCGTCAAAACAATGTGTGGTAAATTCGTCCTTTTCAGTAAAATGGGGTTTTCATTGAAAAAACTTTTTTACTTTGTAAAATGAAAGCTAAGAGATTGCATGCGCTTCCATTAGTGAATTACCAATATAAACCTTGATTTCTAGCACCCCGTTAGATAATGGATTTATAAATATTGGAAAATAGTCTTAGCAAAGAAATGTATATTTCTATAATAGTTTATGCTACAATCCAACTGGGTATAGTTTGTTCATAAGATTCCCTTATTTATTGTTATAAGTATGATTGAAAGCTAGTCAATTAGAATTATTGATTAATATAAAAATAATTTATCCCAGTTTAGGAAAACCTGGATAGGTACCATGGAGGGGCTTATGTTTTATCTAACACTTGTCATTTGTTTTTTTGCGTCAATACTCCTAACCCCATTAGTAAAAAAGTTTGCATTTAAAATTGGGGCTACTGATAAACCGAACCACCGAAAAGTTCATATGAAAATCATGCCTAGATTAGGTGGTTTAGCTATATTCTTTAGTTTCATTATTGGGATATTAGTCTTTAATCCTGGCAGTGAATACCATCTTTCAATTGTTATAGGAAGTATTATTATCATCTTGATTGGAATGGTGGATGATATTAAGGAGATTTCTCCTAAATTAAAACTAGCTGGACAAATTGCTGCCGCTGCTGTGGTTGTAATTGGGGGGAATTTGCAAGTTGAGTTTATTAAACTTCCCTTTGGTGGCGAAATTGATTTTGGCTACTTAAGTATCCCTATTACAATGATTTGGATTGTCGGAATTACCAATGCAATCAATTTAATTGATGGTTTAGATGGTTTAGCTGGCGGAGTTTCGTCAATTGCACTATTTACAATTGCTGGCATGTCGGTGATCATGGGTAACGACTATGTAACAGTCATGGCATTAATCGTTGCAGTTAGTACTGTGGGTTTCCTTTTTTACAATTTCCATCCCGCAAAGATTTTTATGGGGGATACTGGTGCGCTCTTCTTAGGCTATATGATCTCAGTATTATCTTTGTTAGGTTATAAAAATATAACATTTATATCTCTTATCATCCCTGTTATTATTCTTGGGGTACCAATTTCTGATACATTTTTTGCGATTATTCGCCGCCTTGTTAACAAGCAGCCCTTATCAGCTCCGGATAAATCACATATGCATCACTGTTTATTAAAAACCGGTTTTACACACAGGCAAGCAGTTCTTCTCATTTATGCGATGAGCACATTATTTGGCCTCGCTGCCTTTATCTTTTCACAAGCGACTGTTTGGGGTTCATTGATTGTGATACTAACGCTATTAATTTTAATTGAATTCATTGTTGAAAAAATAGGACTAATTCGAGATGACTATAAACCGCTTTTGAATTTCATGGAGGGCCTCAAGCCCATCAATATAAAAAATCGATAGTAGTATATTCATAAAAAGCCAAAGATGCATGATAATCTTGGCTTTTTTTTATTCATTTGATAAAGTAGTTTTTCCTTATCCAGTGTAATTTTGATAGGAATAGATGTGGATTTTTTTACATAACTGAAACTTCTCTAAAGTTATAAACGTCTTTAGGTTTGATGATTAAGTATTTCAAGGAGAAATTTGTAGAATTTATAAAAAATAACGGAATAATAGGTTACTATTTGTTTGAAACTACCCTTCACTCATTCAATTGCATAATTAGCTAATCATGGCGAATACTTGTAATGATGCGTATTTATTTATAAAATTGTCTATGATATAATTCAGTAGGATAGTAGGTTTTTGCAAAGAATCAAAGATTAATATAAAGAACAAAATTCTAACTTAATTAAAATAATAGGGTACATAAATATAGGGGGTTGTATGTTGTTCTATCTAACGTTAGTAATCAGTTTTTCCGCTGCCATACTCCTCACCCCGCTAGTAAAAAAACTAGCATTTAGAATCGGCGCAACAGATAAGCCAAATTATCGAAAAGTTCATTCACGTATAATGCCTAGATTAGGCGGACTGGCAATATTCTTGAGTTTTATTATTGGGATTTTAATTTACAGCCCTGTTGGTGAATACCATCTTCCGATTGTAATTGGAAGTATCATAATTATCTTGACAGGAATGTTGGATGATGTGAAAGAAATTTCACCAAAATTAAAATTAGCTGGTCAAATTGCTGCTGCTGCAATGGTCGTTATTTATGGCGGACTCAAGGTAGAATTTATCAACCTCCCATTTGGCGGCATCATTGACTTCGGATACTTAAGCATCCCGCTAACAATGATTTGGATTATCGGAATTACAAATGCGATTAATTTGATTGATGGGTTAGACGGACTAGCAGGTGGTGTTTCCTCGATTGCCTTGTTTTCAATTGCAGGGATGTCCATGGTTACAGGGAACGGCTACGTTACGGTTATGGCGTTAATCGTTGCTGTAAGTACAGTAGGCTTCCTTTTTTATAACTTCCATCCGGCAAAGATTTTTATGGGTGATACTGGTGCCCTTTTCCTAGGCTATATTATTGCTGTCTTGTCACTACTCGGGTATAAAAACATAACATTTATTTCGCTGATCATCCCTGTTATTATACTCGCTGTGCCAATTTCTGATACATTTTTTGCGATTGTTCGCCGTCTTGTAAACAAGCAACCGTTATCAGCACCAGACAAATCACATTTACATCATTGCTTATTAAAAAATGGTTTTTCTCATCGACAAACGGTCTTATTAATTTACGCTATGGCAGCAATATGTGGTGTTAGTTCGTTCTTTTTTTCACAAGCAACTCTTTGGTTCTCTTTGATTATGATT
>JAIMAD010000190.1 GCA_023512145.1 Bacillus sp. (in: firmicutes)
CATTAAGGATATACTTTAGATACCTCCCTAAATCCTTCATACGACTGCTGGCACGGTCCTTCCAAAGCTTTTTATCATCAAACATAATTTTCTTCCTTCGTCAATTGAATATACAAATCATCTAAAGAGGCTGAAGGCATTGAGAATTCTACTCTTAACTCTTTTAGAGTCCCTTTGGCGCGAATTTTCCCTTCATGCAAGATAATAAAGCGGTCACAATATTTTTCTGCTGTAGCGAGAATATGGGTTGACATTAAAATACCGGCACCGTTCTCTTTCATCTTTTTCATCAAATCAAGTAGGGATTGTATCCCAAGTGGGTCTAGACCAACAAAGGGTTCATCAACAATATAAAGTGGTGGTTGGACTAGGAAGGCGCACATAATCATCACCTTTTGTTTCATCCCTTTAGAAAAATGAGCTGGAAACCAGTTCAAGCGCTTTTCCATCCGAAATTCAGATAACAATGAAGGAATTCGTGTGTTATAAGTAGACTCGTCTAGATTGTAAGCCATGGCCGTTAATTTTAAATGTTCTGCCAGCGTAAGTTCTTCATATAGAACAGGTGTTTCAGGAATAAACGTAAACAATTTGCGATATCCTTCTTTATTTTCTGTAAAGGATTGACCATTAATCTTAATTTCGCCGCGATGTGGCTCCATTAATCCGGTAATATGTTTAATGGTCGTACTCTTTCCTGCCCCATTTAACCCAATTAGACCAACCATTTCTTTGTTATTTACCTCAAAGGAAACATCCTTTAAGACCGGGTTTCTTGTATATCCCCCGACAAGGTTTTCAATTGTTAATAAAGACATGTTAAAACGTCCTTCCTATCATCATTATGGTATTTATTTTATCAAAATAATGTAGATAAAAATAGGCATCAATTTTTCTGTTATTTTTTTGGATATTTCCTTTCATATCGGACATCATAATCTATGTAGGGGAAACAACTTATTTCGATGAAGAAATTCATCAAAACTTGAAATGAGGTGTCTGTTAAAGACAATTTCCTTTCAATAAAAACAAGTAGCTTCTAATCGTTTCAAATAAGGGGATGGTTGTTTTGTACCAAGTGCACAGTAACCATTTTGAGTTCTAGTAACACCAACTGTTTATTATGTAAGCTTACTGATTGACGAGCTCAAATGGCTCGTACTAGGTAGTTACACTAAAGGCAAAATAGGTAAGTAAAATTTCCTATTAGCACAGAGGAATAAACGGCAAATGAGGTGTTTACCGCAGATCGCAACCCGTTTTTATAAGTTAGCATTAACATATAAAAACAAATAGGGGATGGTCAGCTTGAACAATAATGTCTCTTTATAATAGCACTTTACGAAAAATGAGGTGTTTGTCAAAGAACACTCCTAAATGAACGCACCATTTGAAGCAATTCCCCTACGAAAGGGCAGGATTCCTAGCGAATCCTGCTTTTTTCTATTTACATCGGTCTTGGGTGTGGTAAAATAATACAAACCATTTTAGAAAGGCGCAAGCGTCCGTTTAGCGGCGTACTTCCCTTGCGAGCTTCGACTAAGATAAAGGAAACAAGGAAGAGCGATTCGTTTCAGGTGTTGACTTATCGAAGGGAGAAGAGCGAAGTACAATTGCAGTACGGGCGCTGGCGCTGCACATTTATCGAAGTTTAATGAAATAAATCCTAATATTTTAGAAGGGTTGTGCAGGAAATGAGTGATTGTATTTTTTGTAAAATTGTCAATGGAGAAATACCTGCAGCTAAGGTATTTGAGAACGAACATGTAGTAGCTTTTTTAGATCTCAGTCAGGTAACAAAAGGACATACGCTTGTAATTCCAAAAACACATCGAGAAAACTTGTTTGAATTGACCCCGGATATCGCTAGAAACTTTTTTGAAGTTGTCCCTAGTATTGCTAATGCCTTAAAACGAGAATTTTCACCGGTTGGCTTAAACGCTATAAATAATAACGGTGAACAGGCCGGACAATCTGTTTTTCATTACCATATGCACCTAATTCCACGCTATGGTAAAGGTGACGGTTTTGGGGCAGTTTGGAAAAACAATCAAAGTGATTACACCCCACAAAAGCTCCAGGAAATGGCGACTAGTATTAATAATCAACTTTAAGATTTTATCAAGGACATCACTAGTTATCTGAAAATTATATCTTTATTATTAATATACTATTATGTTATAATGAACCTAGGTTTTTCGCTACAGGCAACAAGTGCACTGCAGGAGGAACAAATAACTAGTAGAGCAGAGGAGAGCAGAGAAATGAATACAAAAAATTTAGTTATTTTATCACTTTTAGCGGGGATTGGGGTAGTCTTACACACAGTAATGCCAGCTTTCCTTACAATTAAACCGGACATGATGCTGGCAATGATGTTTTTAGGTATTGTCCTTATTCCGGAAATTAAAAGTGTTATGCTTTTAGCCATTGTGACCGGTGTATTGTCTGCATTAACGACGTCGTTCCCAGGTGGACAAATTCCAAATATCATTGATAAGCCTATCACTGCTTTGTTCTTTTTCGGTTTGTTTTTAGCCTTAAAGAAATACCGAAATTCCATTGTAAGTGTTGCCGTATTAACTGCAGTTGGAACGCTAGTTTCAGGGTCTATCTTTTTAACAGCTGCCTATTATATTGTTGGTTTACCAGGTCCTTTCGCGGCATTGTTTGCAGCGGCTGTTTTACCAGCTATTGCACTCAATACTGTAACAATGGTTATTTTGTATCCCGTAGCTCAATCGATTTTTAAAAGAACTAAATTATCGTCAGCTTCCGTCATTCAAAAATAATGCACGGGGCCGCTTTGTAATAAAAGAACCCCACGGGGTTCTTTTCTACTATTACCTATAAAAAATAAGAAAGCAGGGCAGCGACGAGAAAACAAATCCCTCCACCTCCAGCTAATGCTGCTGCTTTTTTCTTCAATACTTGTTTGGGAGGATAGACACCAGGTCTTTTTATTTCTAAAGTATATTTAAATGTTCCCAATAAAAGGATTGCACTAAAGATAAAAAAAAGCACACTAACACTCTTCACCTTTTTTGTCCCCTTTCTTAGATTCGAACAATCGCTGTAACTATTTATATGTTGTCCCGTCGATTCCTATGAACAAGGTTTACTATTTTAATAAATGTGGAGTAATAAATTAGGCATTATTAACCGCAAGCATAAAAAAAGTAAATTATTAAACAAAATTATCTCAATTTTGTGAATTTAACTCTTTATTAATTTTTATTTTATTGGCATAATGATATTAGAGAAAAGTAAAGTAGGTGAAAATGGGGATGACCGAGAAACAGTATTCAATGAAGGAAGCAATGCTTTTTAGTCAGAGAATTGCACAATTAAGTAAAGCATTATGGAAATCGATTGAAAAAGATTGGCAGCAATGGATTAAGCCTTTTGATTTAAACATTAATGAACATCATATTCTTTGGATTGCCTATCATTTAAATGGTGCTTCCATATCGGATGTGGCTAAATTCGGGGTTATGCATGTCTCCACAGCATTTAACTTTTCGAAAAAGTTAGAAGAGCGAGGGTTGCTTATTTTTTCAAAACGAGAAAATGACAAAAGGAATACCTATATCCAGCTCACAGACGCAGGTGAAGATATTCTGATGAAGCTAGTGGAAACCTATGAGCCAAAAGGTAATGCTGCATTTGCTGGTGCTTTGCCGCTTCGTGAATTGTATGGTAAGTTTCCTGATATTGTTGAAATGATGGCGATTGTTCGCAACATTTATGGTGAGGATTTCATGGAAATTTTTGAGCGATCATTTGAAAATATCGATAGTAAGTTCATTGAAGAAAATGGGAAACTGAAAAAATTAGAAAAAACTGAACAAGAACTCGTGTAGTGCAGTTTTATATGTATTTTCTAAACTCCTCAAAAAGTGGCAGGTAAAGGTTCTGTCTTAAACATGCCTTAATGACTTCCTTAATATCCAGTTTTACAGGTAACGATGCAGATAATTCATCGAAAAGCGGATAAAAGTAAACATACCCCTCCGCTTTTTGTTCTTCTAACTTTATGCTCATTTCGTCACATGAAAAATAAAACCGTTCTACTTCCTGTTCGGAAACACCATTTTCAATAAATAGCTTATATAATTCGAGTTTAGGATTGATAAGCAGCTTGAATAACAACTTTTGGTGATATTCAAGCTGCTTGATTCTTTGGAGCAGCAATTCATGTTCACTCATTGATTAACCCTCTTTTCAGTCCTTTAACAATTCCCTATGTTTATTATTCACCTTTTCCAGGCCAGGGTAAACCATTTTTTGATCATTTAAAAAACCTTTTTAGGATGGTCCTTCCCAACATCAAATGAATGGTAAATAGGTGCTTGAAAACTCTAAAAATCTTCCATTCTTTTTAACTATCTTTTTTTTGTAATTTTTGATATTGTATTAACCATATCATGAACACCTGGGAGGGAATCCTTGATGATCTCCGTTTTTATTGTCTTTGCCATGTTTTTCTTGTTTTATGTAAATAAACTAACCAGTACACTTTGTATTCAAAAAGAAATTCCGGAAGAACGCCAACCAATGGTGTTTCGTACAATTAATCTTTTAATCACAATCCTACTGGTATCTTCATATGTGGAAATTTTATTTACCTAAGCTAACTGTTAACGGACAGCGAATAAAGGGATATGTAAAATTAAGAAATAGAAGCGATGAGGGATTTCTCATCGCTTTTAGTTTATCACTTTTTATTAATATACCCAAGATGCCCCGATGATAATTAATAAGATGAATAGGACAACGACTAACGCAAAGCCTCCACCATAACCTGCCGAACCTGACATATATTTCTACCTCCTTCCATAAGAAATTAATTTCCTTTTAGTAAACATAAGAAGCCCCAACAATAATTAAAAGGATGAAAAGGACTACAATTAGAGCAAAGCCAGCTCCATATCCTGCACTCATCGTAATACCTCCTTTTTCATTTACTACGTTATACTATTCATCTATTATTCATTTCGTTTAGGCACTTCCTATATTTCTTTGGAGAAAATTTAGCCTACTTTTTTGAAATTAACAAAAAATGTTCACAGCTTTTATTTTTGCAGAAGTTCCCATTTATGTTATAGTAGAACTTGTGGACAAATTGAATTAAAAGAATTTAACGGTTTAGGAGAGATTCATCATGAAAAAGTGGATATTAGCCCTTACATTAGCGAGTGGGGTTCTTGTATTAGGTGCATGTAATCAAAGTGGTTCTGAAACAGTGGCAGAAAGCAAAGTTGGTAATGTTACACAAGAAGAACTATACAACGTTTTGAAGGATAAGTACGGTAACGAAGCCCTTCAACAGCTTGTATACGAAAAAGTACTTTCAGAGAAATACAATGTAACTGATAAAGAATTAGATGCTAAGGTCGAGCAATTAAAAGCAGACCTTGGAGAAAATTTTGAGGCAACTCTTGCCCAATATGGCTATGCAACCGAAGCAGATTTGAAAGAAACGATGAAGCTTGGAATGATGCAAGAACAAGCGGCACTTAAAGGTATTAAAGTAACTGAAAAAGAAATAAAGGAATACTACGAAAAATCTCAGCCTGACATTAAAGTTCGTCATATACTTGTTGCTGATGAAGCAACGGCAATGGCAGTAAAGAAAAAGCTTGATGAAGGAGCAAAGTTTGAGGATGTAGCGAAAGAATCTTCAACAGATACAGCTTCAGCTGAAACTGGTGGTGATATCGGTACGATAAATACCGCTAATTCTGGACAATTTGATCCAGAGTTTGTAACTGCAGCATTTGCGCTTAAAGCCAATGAAATTAGTGGACCAGTGAAGTCTCAATTCGGTTACCATATTATCCAAGTAACAGAAAAGGCAGAGAAAAAACCCTACGAAGAAATGAAGAAGGAACTTGAAAAAGAAGTAAAAGCTTCTAAAATAACAAGTGAAGAAATTAGTAAAGCGATGGATCGTGAAATAAAATCAGCTAATGTAAAAATTAGCGATAAAGATTTAAAAGATGCTCTTAAACCAGCAGGAGCTCCACATCAATAGTATAAAAAGCGGAAGCGCCTAAGCGCTTCCGCTTTTCCTATTCCCCGGTCAGATCTTCCCGTATTTCCTTTTCCCGCTCGAGGCGTTTCATAAAGATTTCTCCTTCTAGTTCAATATTTTCCATCTCCAGCAAGCGCTCTTCTCTACCAGTCTTTAATGCCATGAGTGCACTTACAATTATTCCAACCACAACTGCATAAACCCAAATAGGAATAGTCAATTTCTCTTGCTCCCTTCATACGTGGTTGTCCACTTTTTATTACATGATATTCGGGTAAATTGGAAAATATTCATTTTATTTTTCAAAGAAAAGCGCAAACACCCCTTTAGCGCTACGGTCGGACTGGAGCGAATCGAGGAATTAGTGAAAACACGAAGAGCACAAGTGTTCGATTTTGACTTATCGTTGGGAGGTAAATATCCGAAACCCAATTTTTTTCTTAGAGAAAGAAGTACACAATACGGGCGTTTGAGGCTGCACAATTTTCAAAATCAAAAATTTTCTACCTTCTTCTCTTATAAGAAAATGTGCAAGTGACTGAAATCGCCTTCAAGCATAAAAAAAGATAACCCTAGGGTTATCTTATTTATGAAAAACTGGCTTATAAAAGGAGCGATTATCTAATGGGAAAACTCGCTCTGAGAATTCTCCTGGCTTCACTCTTTCTAAAGCACGGTCAAGCATGTTCATTTTTGCATCAAGATTATCGATATAATGGAGAATTTCTGCTTCTTTTATCATCGGTGGTTTAGGACTACCCCATTCTGCTTTTCCATGATGACTTAGGACAAGATGCTGGAGAATAAGTACTTCTTCTCCAGCAATACCAAGCTCTTCAGCCGCTTTGCCGATTTCATTGATCATAATGGTAATATGTCCAAGCAAATTCCCTGCTGTCGTATAGACGGTTGAAATAGGGCCGGATAATTCAAGCACCTTACCCATATCATGTAAAATAACACCCGCATATAGTAAGTCCTTATCGAGGCTTGGATAAAGTGAAGCAACCGCCTTTGCAAGATCAAGCATACTGACAACATGATAGGCCAGTCCGGAGACAAACTCATGATGGTTTTTGGTTGCTGCCGGATACTCTAAAAAAGACTTTTGATGTTTCTTAATTAAGTGACGGGTTATCCTTTGGATATTTGGATTTTTCATATCAAAAATATACTGCGTCATTTTACTTACCATGTCTTCTTGACTTAATGGTGCGGTCTCCAAGAAGTCATCTAGCTTCACACTATCCGATGGTCCAGTTTGTCGGATTTGCCGAATTTTCAGCTGGGTTCTCCCTCGGTAATTTTGCACATCACCAAGTATTTTCACAATCTTTTGAGCAGCGTAGGTCTTTTCATCCCCTTCATTGACATCCCAAAGCTTTGCCTCAATATCTCCACTTTTGTCTTGTAGGATTAATGTCATAAAAGGCTTGCCATTACTGGCAATTCCTTTGGTAGAATTTTTTATTAATAAAAATAAATCCACCTGTTCCCCTACATCATAGTGTAATATTTTTTTATTCATGTAAATCCGCTCCTTCCCAGGTAATAAGATTATACCATAACCAACTTTTACTTTATGAAAAAACTTGTCCGGCACCTTTTTCTAAGCAAAGAACATTTTCTGATTGGAAATGATTGAGTAAATGTGTATGACAGGTGAAAAATAAAATCTGATTTTGATCTAACCTTTTAAGAAGTTCAATCACTTTTTGCGTTCTTTTGGCATCAAAGTTCACGAAGCTATCATCAATCATAATCGGGAACGGATATTTTTCATAAAGTGTTGTTGCCAGAGCAAGTCGAATCGATACATATAACTGTTCCATCGTTGCTTGGCTTAGTTCATTTGCTTCAAATATTGTGTGGTCCTTACGTTCCACCAAGAAACCAGGACCTGTCGCCTGTAAGTGAATACTTTGATAGCTACCATCCGTAAGAAAAGACAGATATTCTTCAGCTTTTACGAGCATCCTTGGTAAATGAACGTTTTTATACTTTTCAATTGTATTTGTCAGAACTTCTTGAGCTAAGCAATAGACCGCCCACTCTTTTGCCGCTTCTTCAAATTCGTACTTTTTCTGCTTATAGTGATGAAGAATATCTGAAT
>JAIMAD010000191.1 GCA_023512145.1 Bacillus sp. (in: firmicutes)
GGTCTCCCCTGACCCGTATTCCCGCAGGAGTCTCGTGCATTCCGCTCCAATCAACAGAGTGTAAATAATCAACATTTAGCTTTAACACAGCCTTTCGATAAATAAAAAAGCTACTAATTTACAGGTAAAATCAATCATTTCCCATAAAGTTGATTATTTTATTATGCTTTGTAACAAGTTAGTTTTTTTATAGATAATTGTTTAGAGAGTATGGTAGTAATTCTAAAATATGTCTGGAATGTGAAAAACTGTTGGTTTTACAATAATAACCTGTCGGCGGGGGTGACACGAAAATGTTAAAAAAATGGATTAGTAGTTTTATCGTTATTTCTTTCATATTCTTTATTAGTAGCTCACATCTAACTCAGGCAGCAAACCCGTTAAATTCAACATCTCGAATTGAAGGGATGCTTGTTGTTGATGTTAGTAATTCAATGAAAAGCAGCGATCCTAGAAACATTAGCAGTGAAGCGATGAAAATGTTTATTGATATGGCCTCCATAAATGGCGATAAAGTTGGGGTCATCGCCTACTCAGATACAGTGATGCGCGAAAAGTCGCTTGTTAAAATCAGCTCTCTCCAGGATAAGCAGGATCTAAAGGATTTCATCGATTCGGTTGAAAGATACTCCTATACAGATTTATCGACCGGCTTGTATGAAGCCGTAAAAATTCTAGATGCAAGCCATGAAAAGGATTACTTACCACTGATTGTCTTACTTGCCGATGGGAACAATGAACTGGACCCAAAGAAGTCTAAAACCCTTCAACAAGCAGAGGATGACCTGAATCAAGCTGTTGCTTCTGCAAAAGCGAATGGATATCCTATCTATACGATTGGCTTAAACGCCAATGGTATGCTGAACAAAGATGTACTCTCGAATGTTGCCACGAGCACGAACGGGAAGTTTTTTGAAGCGAACTCTCCTGAAAAACTGCCTGCGATACTTAGTGAAATATTTGCAAACCATTTAAAGTTAAAAATTGTTCCTGTTAACAGACTCGTTGGGAACGGTGACTTTCAGGATATCAAAATTAATGTTCCTAATGAAAATGTCCTCGAAGCCACTATTTCACTCATTTCGAGCCAGCCCGTTCAGGTTAATCTCGTCAATCCGTCTGGTCTGGAGTTGCCCATCCCATCAAACCAAGTTCTGTTCTTAAAATCGAAGGCGTATTCAATGCTAAAGCTGATCAAACCATCACAAGGTGAATGGACCCTGAAGGTAAAAGGGGTTTTAGAGGATAGAATCGATATCAATCTTATTTTCAACTACGATTTACAGCTTAAACTCGGGCCCATAGCAAAACAAAGCTACAAAACAGGAGAATCAGTCAAGATTTCAGCCTTTTTGGAAGATAACGGCAAGACAATAACCGGCAAAGAAATCTACCAATCCATGAAAGCGACGCTGTTTGTGAAGGACCTCGGCAACGGGAAAACAGAGAAAATTACCCTGAGTGTGGAGGAGCAAGGCTTTACAGGTGAGTTCAAGATTGGAAATTCCGCGAACTATGAAGTCCTTGTCAAGGCGGAGGACAATAGCTTTTTCCGGGAGACAGACCCACAAATGATTACCGTTCAAAAGTCCGTTGCTGCGCCCCAATCGGCGCTTCCTAGTCCAATTAAAGAGGAAAACTCACTTCCTTTGGTTTATGTAGCACTTGGTATGCTTAGTGCCCTCCTGCTAACGGTACTTATCTTTATCCTTTTGGCAAAAAGGAAAGAGATGAAGCGCAGTTTTAGCGGCCAAATCGTTATCGAAATAAAGGACGAGGATTCAGGCGAACGCACCAACCCACACTATAAAAAGTTAAAAGACTTTCAAGGGAAATTTCGCCTCCATCAGCTGCTTGCGCTTTCACCAGAATTTGCGGAAACGGACCAAATTATTTTCAAACCGGCTTCAAACGATAGACTGCTACTCGTCAACAATTCAGACTGTACGATTGAAAAAGGGGGCCGAGCGATTGATGCAAAAAAAGGCCGTGAGGTAAAGAGGAACGACCGGATAAGAATCATATTAAAAAAGGTTAATAAGTCAATCTATCTCGAATATATCAGTTGACTAGTCTACCCGAAACCTACTCCATTCATTTTTCAGCTATAAATCTACTAGTATTTTACAGCAAGGGAGGAATCTTTATATGAAAGCAAGTGTGAAAGAGCATATTCAGCAGTTGGATGTTTCCTTAGGTGGAGGAATCATTTCCGAGAAGATTCGTGTCAATACGATTGACAATCCAATGCTTGTCATTGGCCTTGGGGGCACTGGAATTGATGCCCTCTTGCGCTTAAAATACCAAGTAAATCGACGCTTCAAGCTTCCACATGACCCTTTATCGAAAAAGAAAAAGGAAAAGCCAAATAATATTGAGTTTTTGGCGTTCGAAACCAATGAACATGATCGTAATAAAAAATACATGGGTATTGGCCTCGATCCGAACAAAGAGTTTGTCCTGCTTTCCAACCCGGAAATCGGTGGCTTGCTCATGAATCGTAGCACAATCGAACCCTATATTATGGAATGGTTATCACCTGAGTTGTTAATTACTGATGGCATCAGTGGTGCCTCGGGTGTTCGTCAAGCTGGCAGGCTACTTCTTTTTACAAAAATCAACGAGGTTGTCCAAACGATTGAGAAAAAAATTGAAACAGTGCTTGAAGGAACAAAAGAAAAATTATATGTCTTCATTTTAACAGGACTATCAGGCGGTACAGGTAGTGGTTGTTACCTCGATATTTCCTATATCGTTCGAGGAATCATGGAAAAGAAATTTGGTTCAACCGGTGTCGATAAAGTCAGCATGCTCGGCTATCTTTTTACACCCGATGTAAATTTATCCAAAGGGGGCTTGAGTTGGCACACTGTCGAATATATTGAGAAAAATGGCTTTGCAGCCTTAAAAGAGCTTGATTATTGGATGAACTGTGATGAACGAAACGAACGCTTCAAAATGAAATACGGCAGCCAGTTAGAGGTAAACTCACCAATGCCACCCTTTAATCTCTGTCATTTGATGTCTGGGACGAACCTTGAAGGAAAACGGCTCGAGAATGCCTATGATTACTGCATGAATGTCACTGCTGAAAATATCACTAATTTTATGGCCAATGAAGAAAAAAAAGGTGGAGAGTTTGCGATTCACGATTATATCAGCAACATCCGCACCAATATTGCTGTTATGCAAAAACCATATGCCGCCAACTATCAATACAACATTATTGGGGCTTCCATGGCGGAAATCCCACTTGAGGAAATGACGACCTATGTTGGCTATAAATTGTTTCAGAAAATGAACAAAATGTTTGAGGCCACTCCCGACCAAATAGACGTTGAGCAATTTGCTGGAAAATTGCGGATTGATCCTGATTCTGTCCATCAGCGCTTCAATGAACGTGTACCTGAGCCATTATCCGGGTTTGAAAATAGTGACCGGTTTTCCTACAACAACGTTATAAAAACGTCGGCGATTAATCTTGATGAAGTGGTGGACCGTGAATTTCTTGTCAAGGCGAAGGAAACGTACCGCAAATGTAAAAAAGAGCTTCCTGGGGAAATCATGGAAGAGTATCGATACCATATTGAACGGCTGTTCCTCCACCCGAAAAAGGGACCAATCTTTGCATCACGCTTGATCCATTCAAACCATGGCTTTTGTCTTTTGAAAACCATACAGGCCTATGGCGAAGGTCTTCGCGACCGTTTGGAAATTCTACCGAAAGTGATTTCTGTGGAACAGGAGTATTGTTTCACTAAATTAGCGGACGCTAGAAGCGCCTTTATTTCAAAGGAACGCAAAAAAAATGCCTATATTGAGGCCAAACTGAATGAGTTTTATGTGCGTGCCGAAAAAGCTAGAGTGGAAGAAATGATTGAATTCTATGAGGATTTATACTCTTTGCTTACTAGTCAGAATAACAAAATCCACCAAATTTATCGAGAAATTTTAGAAACGTTAAAAGTGATCTTTGAAAAGAATGCCCATATCCTCGTCGAAGGTGAGGAAGTAAACCACGAAAATAATAGTTCCTATTTTTGGCACCTAGTCAGCGTTAAAGAGGTCAACGAAGAAATAGAGCAGATGTTTAATTCGAAGGACGGAGACATATTGGTGGCTCAGTGGGCTGAAATGCTCATTGAAAAGTCGACGTATTGGGTCAAGGAATCCGAAGTAGATGTTGTTGGCACAGTGTCCGAATTCCTGACCGACCAGTTCGGTGAATTAATTACAAAATCGATGGAAGACTTTTTATTACTTAAATACGGTGATGATCAGCCTATCGACAAAATTATCGAGGATAAGATCGCCGCAAGACTTGACCTAGACGCCCTACCCGTGTTCCACCTTGCCAATAGTGGCGGTCAACTTCATTTTCCGCAGTGGGGTTTTGTGTCCGTGCCAGTTAATTCTCCAAATATTTTTAATGGCATAAAAAATTTCGAA
Source organism: Bacillus sp. (in: firmicutes) (assembly GCA_023512145.1). Taxonomy (GTDB): domain Bacteria; phylum Bacillota; class Bacilli; order Bacillales; family Cytobacillaceae; genus Neobacillus. Next base: position 4,450 of record JAIMAD010000191.1, read on the forward strand.
AAGCACTCATTGAGCCGTTCCAGATTCACCATTAAAGAAAGTGAAGTAAGAAATCGCATTTTCTGGTTAAACACAAAAAACGGGATTCCCTTATTCGCGTACTCACCACTGGCCATTTATGAAAAATCGTATGAAAAAACAATTTTAGAAAAAGAAGGCGTCGGTCGTCATCTGGTCCAAACAGATAAAGAAAACTGGGCCTACCTCCCTTCCCCAATTCCGGAAAAGTCATGGGGAGATACGTATCAAAACGAACGCGTTAAAGTTTACAACGCAAATATTCGTGTTTTGTTTGATCAAGCAGCCGAAATCGGTACGATAACCGAGAAACAAACCGATAAAAATACAAGTGCACGGTACCTATGCCATTTTACAAAAGAGATCAGTATTGGCGATTTATTTACTAAAAATGAAATTGACCCTTATCAGTTAGACAAAACCAGTCTTGGAAAGCTGAAGCAAGTTCATCGTGAACTGAAATGCCTGTTTTCAGGCACTATGGAAACTGGCACAAGTGATATTTTCGGGAGCACAAGTTTAGAGTTGGCCAAAGAAAACTTCATCCGCTCTCCGAAGCTAATTGAGCAGGTACGGGCTGAGGTTAGCAAATACAGTCAGATTCAAGAAAAAATAACTGAGATTGAGCAATTATTTGCCTCACAAATTGACAAAGAGCTGTCTTTAAATCAATATATTCAAGCCGTTTATACAAAAACAATCCGGAAAAGAGGCGCTCTTTACGTTTACGATAAAGAGATTGAGGAGGATGCCTGGGAGCCCTTCGTTAACCTGATGAAAACAACGAAGTTTGTTGATTTCGAAATCTATCAAGCCTTTACAACCTTAAGTCCGAAACAGCTTGATCAACTAGAAAAAAAATCGGAACGACGAAGTGCTGACATGATCAACCAAGAAAGCGCGACAGATCTTATCGCGGCTTTAACAGAAATGGCCGCCACCTATCTTCAGGAAAAGGAAGCCCTTGATTACGACTACAAGGATCTTGCCAATGGCGAAGAATTGTACGATTTCTACAAAGGGATGATGATCAAGGTTCAGGATATGCTGCGGCAGTTGAAGTCCTAACAAGGGAAACGTGATTGGCAAACCCCAGTTGTAAACTGGTGAATAAGAAGGTATCACTCACATATTGGGATTAAGAGGCAAACCAAATCAAACTAAGCATTTAACTCGATACGCTAAAAAATCATCTGGCCACACCTAGGTTTTGCTTGTGGCCCGCCTCGTATCTTTTCACACCCAATAAGAACCCAAGGGGAAAGTTTTTCTGTAAGGGGGAAACAACTTGAGAGACCTTTTAAAGAAATATGCAAACACCTTCTCAAACAAACTAGAGAAAATGACGCAGGAAGCCAATGAACAGCGCAGTATCAACTATCCGATTGTCTTTCTGTTCTTGGGTGATCATGTAAATGACGCCCTGAAATCAATCCTATTGATTAATGAGGAAAAATGGCACAACAGCTCGGGCGTCATGTATTTCCACGCCTATCAGACAGACACCATCGAAAACAAAAACGTGTTATCACTCCAGCTCCCAGGTCCAGGGCTTGATCGAAAAACGAACCGAAAGAACATGTACGAGGCCTTTTTCCATGATGAAAACAGACTCATTGAATTAAATAGGACTTATCGGCAACTCTCAACAAAAATAGCTGAATATGGGAAGGTTTATTCTTCATGTCAAAAGGTTAATCTTTGTGTGGTGACAGCAATCGATGACCCAACGAATATCCTCATTCAGGAGTTTACCTTGCTGTTAAAAAGTATTCTGCTGGAGTCCTTTCGTTTGGTCGAAGTAGATCTCTATGGATTAATAAAGGAAAAACAGGGTGGCACAAACTTTGCCCAGTCTATCACACTTGGAATTAGTTTTTTCAAGGAATTAGATCATTATCAACGCGATGATTATACCTTTGAAAAGCAGATTCAACTGACAGAAGATCACCTAAGGTTGCCAGTAAGGCACAGGGATTCTCCCCTCTTTGATATAGTCTATTTATTAAGCGATAAAAATGAAGTAGGGTTGATTTCCAGTGATGCACTTCAGAAAAACTATGAAATGATCAGCAATCTCAATTTATTAAAAAATCGCAAGCTGATTAGCGATTACCATGAAAAGATGGACAGTTATAATCATCAAGATTTTAAAAGAGGTAGCCGCGGAAACGCTAAAGATCCTGTCTACGCCTCAGCCGGCTTTGCAAAGGTGAACCGCCCGAATAATGTAATAGCGCTCCATGCCGCTAATCATTTTTTCAATGAGCTTTATCTCTCCTTAAAAGCTGCCAGTTCACAGCCACGAGAACAGGTACTAAAGCTCTTTGAACTATCAGAGTCCTCTTTTCAAAGGTATTTTAATGATACCCTTCCCAACGTTGACAAGCTCAAGGATATGTTTGGATTAATGGCTATAACGAATTCATATCAAGCCATAAAAAGAATGTCTGTCAGAGAAGCGGAAGAGCAAATGTACGAAGATACTGCCAAACGATTCTTTACTGCCAACTTCGAAGAGCCTATGCGCGCGTGCATCCAGCAGTTAAATCTGAGGGAACATGTCGAACGCTGCCTTTATGAAAATGTGATTAATAATGAAAAATATGGGTTATATTGTGCCTTTTTATGGACCTCAGATTCAGCAGGCACCGGGACTGGTGTGCTTGCTGAAATCAGCAAAATGCTCCGTGACACAAAAAATAGTATTTTAGAAGCAGAAGCAATGCTTGAGCACCACTACCAGCAGCAAGTCGATAGCTGTGATTTCATCAAGAGTTATTTGCCTTTTTCGGATAAGAAAAACCTCACCAGTTTTTTGTACTACTTTTTCGATGTGGTCTATGGTACTAAGTATGAACTGATCAAGCTTGAGGTAAAACAAGAGATTTTAAAGCAATACCAAGCCGTTTTAACAGAAGAACACGAGGAAATTTCGGCAAAAATAGAGATTCTTGACCAAGTGGACTCTTTTTTGAAACAAGCAGCTGCCAAGAGTTTATATGATTCCGATGATTATTTAGATAAAAATATTGAGGAGTATTATGCATTCATAATACATGCCATAACAGCAAAATTGAAGGAAAAACAGGGCCCAAACTTTTTCTTGGATGAGCGCTTTTTCGGAAACCTCCCATCAATGCTTGAATGTGGGGCGAAGGCCTTGCTAGAACAAGTGCTACTCGTTTGTTCCCGTGAGGTACTGTCCCAAGCGGAATTCCACCGTAGCTTTGAAGATGAGCTCCTAGAACGAGCCAATGTGATAACACGCTACGAAAACAGGGATACACTCTCTAAAGAAGATTTGTTTAAGCAATTATATATTCGCTTGCAGAACAACTCTAAGGTCCATATTGAGGTCTTTAACTACACACAGGAACACCGCTTTGAAGAAAAATACTTCTTTGGCGATTTTTACAGCAAATTCATGGCGTACGCTTTAGAAAAGGAACATGAAACCAGATATTTTAAGGTCGGCTGTGCCCATGTAAAAAATAGCAGCAGCATTGAAAAGCTTACCCTCATGGGCGGCTTTAAGCTAAAAGACCTAATGTACTACCGTAATGGTGAAAGATACTACAATGTCTACTCCGAGAATGGTTATGAATTTCATGCCAGAAAAGAGCAAAAGCCCGTTTAACGCATAACAGG